>JAEKLK010000014.1 GCA_019509895.1 Betaproteobacteria bacterium
CCTTCGGCGCTTCCACCGGCCAGCCGCGCCTGCAATTCCGCACCGAGCAGAACTGGGCCGACGACCAGGCGCTCTCTCGCGGCTTCATGGTCGCGGACAACAGCCTCACCGACTCGCTCTTCAACTCGAACCGCGTGCTAAACGCCGAGACGCTGATGATGATGAAGGAGCACATCGTCGACGCCTACGGCCCGATCGCGCTCACGATGGGCAATGGCTGCTCCGGCGGTTCGATCCAGCAGAACACCGCGGCGTCGATCTACCCGGGACTGCTCGACGGCATCCAGCCCTCCTGCGACTACCCGGACTCCGTCACCACCGGTCTGGAAGTGACCGATTGTGTGCTGCTCGTCAATTTCTACGTCAGCCCGGAGTGGACCGCGTTGATGGCAGGCAAGGCGCAAACGGATATCAATTTCAAGAAGGCGGCGATCAATGGCCACCTGAACCAGTTCGGTTGCCAGTCGTGGAACAACGCCTTCGGCTTCAACGGCAAGCCGGGCAACTTTGTGCCGTTCCTCGTCGTCAACCAGACGACGGGTGCCATGGCTTTCTCGGGCGCGCCGCGCAATAACTGCCTGCTGCCCGCGGCGCTCGTCTACGACCCGGTCGCCAACCCGAACGGCACGCGCTGCGGCGACGCGGACCTCTCGACCGCCGTATGGGGCACCACCCTCGGCATTCCGGCGAACACCGTGCGGGCGCGCCAGACCCTGGACAACGTGGGCATACAGTACGGTCTGAATGCGCTGTTGCGCGGCCTTGCCAACGCGCAGGATCCTCGGAGCATCACTGCTGAAGAGTTCGTGACGCTGAACGAAAAGATCGGCGGCTTCGATGCCGACGTTAACCGTCAGGCGCAGCGCAGCACCGCGGACCGCGAGGCGCTCGACATCGCCTACCGCGCCGGCATCGTCTCGAGCGGCGCGCACCTCGGACAGCTCGCGATCATCGACTCGCGCGGCTGGGACGAGCAGGGCATCCACTACATCTTCCGCAGCTTCGCCGAGCGCGCGCGCATCGACGCAGACAACGGCGACCACGGCAACCAGGTGATGTGGCGCTACGGCACCGGCCTTCTACCCGGCACCGCCGCGCAGGTTGCTGCAGTGACGGTGAGGTCCTTCCTCACGATGGATACGTGGCTATCCAAGCTGAACGTCAGCGCACCGAAGGAGACACTCAACTCCGCGCGCTCGCACGCACAGGTCGTCGCCGCCAAGCCGCTGGACGCGGTGGACTTCTGCTTCCTCTCGGCCGATCCGAACTTCACCACACCCGTGACCGACATGGCGGCGTGCGACGCCGACGCACCCATAACGGTGGCCCAGGGTGGCGACGGCCTTGGCCGGATGGCGAAGCGCGCCTCGCCGCGGCAGGTTGCGGGCGGGCCGCTGGCCGAGAACATCCTCAAGTGCCAGCTGAGGCCGCTGAATCGGGTCGACTACCCGGCAGGTGCCTTTACCGACGCCCAGTGGGCGCGGTTGAACGCTGCGTTTGCGGGCGGCGTCTGCGATTGGAGCAAGCCGAGTGTCGGTCAGCAGGCAGCCCAATCCCCGCTGACATTCGCCGCCGGCCCGGGCGGTGTGCCGCTGGCCCCGGCACCTGGCGAAGAGTCGGCGCCCGAGCGCTGAGCTAGCCGGCGATAGCGCCGCGGTCGATCGCGATCACGCGATCGACCAGGCGCTCGGAGTGCTGCAGGTCGGACTCCGAAAGGAGCACCGACATTCCCTCGCGCTTGAGGTTGGCGATGACCTCCGCGAGCCGTTGCGCGAGCGCCGGGGCCACACCCTCGAACGGCTCGTCGAGCACGAGCAGCCGCGTGCCGGCCATAAGCGCGCGCGCCAGCGCCGCGAGCTTCTGCTGGCCGCCCGAGAGCGAGAGCCCCTTGCGCTCCGCGAAAGCCCGCATCTCCGGGATCAGGCCGTAGACGCGCTCCAGCCGCGCCCGCGCATCGGGCAGCCGCGCAGCCCACGCCGGCACGAGCACGTTCTCCTCCACCGTCAGATCGGGAATGAGCCGGCGGTCCTCCGGCATGTAGCCGATGCCCAGGCGCACGCGCGCGTGCGTCGCGTGCGCGAGGAGGTCGTGGCCGGCGAACTGCACCTGGCCGCTCGCCGGCTTCAGCAGGCCCATGACCGTCTTCATCAGCGTCGTCTTGCCGGCGCCGTTGCGGCCGATCAGCCCGATCATGGCGCGCTCAGGCACGGACAGCGTCACGCCGCGCAGGATCTGCACCGCGTTGATCGCGACACTGAGGTCGTGCACTTCAAGCATGCGCGGCCCTCGCACGCCCGACGACGTGGCGGCGCACTTCCGGATCGGCGAGCGCCACCTCCGGCGCGGCGTCGGCGATGATGCGTCCGTCGTAAAAGGCGAGCACGCGCTGCGCGAAGCGGCTCACCACCTCCATGTCGTGCTCGACGAAGAGCACGGTCGCGCCTTCCGCGCGCACCGCCTCCAGCACCATCTGCATGATGCCGAACTTCTCCTGCGCCGAGACGCCGCTGGTCGGCTCGTCGAGCAGCAGCAAGCGCGGCTTCGCCACCATGGTGAGCGCGATATCGAGGAGCTTGCGCACGCCGCCCGGCAATACCTGCGCATTGCGGTGGCGGTAATCGGCGAGGCCGAAGCGCTCCAGGATGTGCTCGGCCACTTCCGCCGCGGGCCGGCCGTAGCCCGGCACCGGCCGAGTGTCCCAGATGCGGCCCCGCGCGAAGAAGCCGCCCTGTCCGGCGTTGGCGAGCACGATGCCGATGCCGACCATCATGTTCTCCCAGACGCTGAGCGAGCCGTAGAGCTGCGGGATCTGGAACGAGCGGCAGATGCCCAGGCGCGTGATCTCGCGCGGCGGCAGCGCCGTGATGTCGCGTCCCTCGTACTCGATCGCGCCGCGCTCGGGCTTGAGGTAGCCCGTGATCATGTTGATAAACGTCGTCTTGCCGGCGCCGTTGGTGCCGATCAGGCCGACGACCGTATCCTTCTCGATCGCCGCGCTTACCTCGTTGGCCGCGGTGACCGCGCCGAAGCGCTTGCACAGTCCGCGCGCGTCAAGGATGGCGGGCATAACGCGTGCTCATTTTGCTTACCAGCGACCAGAGGCCTTGCGGCAGGAAGACGATGATGATGAGCAGCGCGGCGCCGAGCGAGAGTTGCCAGGTGTTCGGCGACAGGTCGTACGCGGTGGTGTGGATGATCTCGTAGATGAGCGCACCGGCGAACGGCGCCACCACGCTGCCGGTGCCGGCGAGGATGGTGATGAAGATGAACTCTCCGGAGGTTGTCCAGAACGCCATGTCGGGATCGATGTGCCCGACGGTGGTCGCGGCGAGCGCACCGCCGACACCGGCAAGCACCGCGGCGACGACGTAGATGACGTGCACGGCGTAGCGCGCCGACGCCCCCATATATTCGACGCGGATCTCGTTGTCCTTGATCGCCGGCGCGAGGCGCCCGAGCGGTGTTCGCAGGTAGCGATGCACGACGAGCGCCAGGCCGAGCGACACCACCGCCGCGCTCGCGAGTACCGCGTAGCGCACCCATGCCGGCCCCGGCCGCGTGCCGAAGAGCGTCGAGGGCAGGATGTTGAAGCCGTCGGTCGAGCCGAGCGTCTCATTCTTCACCAGCAGCCCGTACAGGATCATCGACAGCGCGAGCGACAGCAGCCCGAAGAAGATGCCGCGGTACTTCGCGAGCAGGAAGCCGAGGATGAACGCGGCGATGCCGGCGGCGGCAGCCCCGGCGAGCATCTGCACGAAGATGTCGGCGATGCCGAGGAAACGGCCGAGCGCGCCGGCGGCGTAGGCGCCGAGGCAATAGTAGAGTGCCTGGCCGAACGAGATCAGCCCCGCGCGCAAGAGGATCATCAGCCCCAGCGCCACCAGAGCTTTCGCGAACGCGATGGTGACGATGAACATCGCCCATTGCGGCAGGAAGAGCCCGCCCGTGAGGAGCGCCACGAGCACCACCGCGAGGAGGAGCGGCGTGCGATCGGACTTCAGATCTTCCTCGGCTCGGCGAGGCTGAAGAGGCCGCGCGGACGGAATGCGAGCACCATCGCCATCACGAAATAGATCACGAACAGCTCGACCGCCGGCCAGTAGTGCACCGACACCGAGCGCACCACTCCGACGATCACCGCGCCGAGCGCGGCGCCCGGCAGGCTGCCGAGGCCGCCGATCACCACCACGGCGAAGGAGAGCACGATGATCTCGACGCCGAGTCCGGGCACGACCGACACGGTCGGCGCGGTGAAGGCGCCGGCGAGCGCGGCGAGCAGGGAGCCGAACGTAAACGTCGCGAGGTAGTAGCGATGGACATTGATGCCCATCGCGCGGCTGACTTCCGGATCGTGGATCACCGCGACCAGCAGCTTGCCGACGCGCGTGCTGTGCAGCAGCCACATCAGGCCGACACCTGATACCAGCGCCAGCAACACGAGAATCAGGTTATAGGTAGGGTAGGCAAGCCCGCCGACCTCGAAGCTGCCGAGCAATGCGTAAGGCTCGGCGATGAAGTACGGATTCACGCCCCAGATGAGCTTGATCACGTCCTCGAGGATGAGGAAGAGCGCGTAGGTGATGAGCAGGATCACCACCTCGTCCTTCGCATACATGAAGCGGAGAATGCCGCGCTCGATGAGCGGCGCGACGACGATCGCGACGAGCACCGCTGCTACGAGGAGCACGACGTACGACAGCATCGGCGGGTACCCGGCTGCGAGCCAGGCGCCGGTGAGGGAGGCCCCGGCGTACGCGCCCAGCGCGTAGAAGCTGCCGTGCGTCACGTTGACGATCTTCATGACGCCGTAGATCAGCGTCAGCCCCAGCGCGGCCGTGAACAGCCACGCCGAGTAGATCGTGCCATCCACGGCGACCGAAAGAAGCTGGTTCAACAGAAATCAGGGACGGACCCTGTTTTTCCGCCAGGCGAAAAAAGGGGGTCCGTCCCTCTTTTGGTTTATTGGGCCTTGAAGCCGCCCTTGATCCAGTCGGCCGACTTCACGCCTTCCGGCGGGTTGACCTTCTCGGCCGGGTAGCGCTTCACGTTCGTCACGGTGAGCTTGCCGCCCTGCAGCTTGGTCACGCCGTAGGCGGTCTCCATCACTGCCTGGTGGCCTTTGCCGATCGACATCTTGACGGTGCCGCCCGGGCCTTCGAACGTGGAGCCCTTGAGCGCCGCGGCGACCTGCTCGTTGCTCGGGCGCTTGCCACCATTCGCGTCTTGGGCCTTCTCCCAGGCCGCCTTCACGCCGAGGAAGGCTTGCGCCATCTGGTAGGACGCGTAGTTCGGCTCGTCCTTGTACTTGGCGACGAAGCCGCCGTGGAACCACTTGTTGTATTGATTGTTCGGCGCATACGGACCGAACGGACCGCGCGCGCCGAGCACCGTGCCGTCGGGGATCTGCTTGCCGAGCTTATGCATCGCGGTCTCGCCCGTGGTGAGGATGGTCAGGCTCTGCTTCATCAGCCCGCGCGGCCCGGCCTGGAGGATGAACGCCTCGAGGTCGCCGTCCCAGAAGCTCGAATGGATGACGTCGGGCTTGGCGGAGAGCAGCGCCGAGATCTCGGCGTTGTACTGGCCGGCGAAGAGCTTGGGCATCTGCGAGGTCTTCACATCGAGGCTCGGCACCAGCACCTTCATCGTCGCCTCGAAGTCGCCCCACGAGTCCTGGCCCCAGGCGTAGTTCTGGTTGAGGCCGGCGATCGACTTCACGCCCGGCTTCGCGTCCTTCACGTAGAGCGCGGCGCCGACCGAATCCATGGTTGCCGTGGGCGAGGTGCGGAACACGTACTCGTAGCTTGCGTCCTCGAAGATGCGCGGCGTGCCGCAGTCGAAGAAGTTGGTGAGCTTCTTCAGCTCCTCGGCCACCGGCGCGATCGCGAGGCAGTTGCCGCTCGAGACGTAGCCGATGATGAGATCGACGTTCTGCCGCTGCACCAGGTTACGGAACTCGGTGACTTGCGTGGTCGTGCTGCCCGCCTCGTCGAGCAGCACGATCTCGAGCGGCGCGCCGCCGAAGCCCTTCTTGCTGTAAGGCGCCGGGGCTTGGCCGTTGTTCAGCTGCTCGACTACGAACTCGGCGGAGTTCTTCGCCGGCACGCCGAACGGCGCGGCCGCCGGGCCCGACAGGAAGGTGACGACGCCGATCTTCACGCTCTGCGCGTGCGCCGCCGGCATGGCGGCGGCGACGGCAAGCGCGACCAGTACTTTCCTCATGCGACTCTCCTCTGTGGTGTTTTTGGTTCCAGCAGTCCTGAAGCGATCAATGCAGCGCGGATGCGCTCGATCTCGGCGGCGGGCAGCTTGACGAGCGGCGGACGCACCACCGCGCGCGGCAGCTTGCCGAGCAGCACCAGCGCTTCCTTCATCCGGTTGTGCATGTCGACCCACGGCTCGGCGTAGAACACCTCCGCCGTCGGCGTGATGCGATCGTGCAGCGCCTTTGCCTGCGCCAGGTCTCCGGCCCTGACCGCGCGAAAGAGGCGCGCCTGCAGATCGGCGATCACCGAACCGCTGCCGGAGAGCAGTCCGGCGCAGCCGAGCACGAGCGACGAAAAGAGCCACGAGCTGTGCGTGGTCAGCACGTTCACCGGCCGCGCGCGCGACTGCAGCGCGCGGATCTGGCGCTCGTGCAGCTGCGGATTCGCGCACCAGTCCTTGATCGCGCGCACGCTGGGCACGGCGTCGAAAATTTTCTCCAGCGTCGCGAGCGGATAGCCCTGGCCGCCGGCGAGCGGATATTGAAAAACAATTAGCGGCAGATCGGTCGCATCGGCGATGCGCTTGAAATGCGCCACCGCCATTTCCGGCCGCTGGCCGAAGGTGGTGATGCCCGGCGGGAAGACCAGCAGGGCCGATGCGCCGCCCGCGGCCGCCATCTTCGCGAGGCGCGCCGCCTCGAGGCTGCCGTCGGCGTAGATGCCGTTGACGATCGGCACTGCGCCCAATTCTTCGCGCGCGATCTCGAGGACGCGGCGCTGCTCATCGAAGGTGCACGAGGCGACCTCGGATGCGTGCGCGTTCACCGTGATCGCCGAGAGCCCTTCCACCGCCGCGACGTCGCGCAGGTGCGCGCGAAAGGAGGCTTCGTCGATCGAGAGGTCGTCGTGGAAAGGCAGCAGAACGGCGGGAATGACGCCGCTTGGAACGTACTCGCTGGTTCTCGCCAAGTCCTTCTCCGGTGCCGGACGTGAGCGGCGTATCTTAACCGCTATCATTCGACGCATGAACGATCCCCGGGCCATCCGCCGCGCCATTCGCGAAGGCAAGTTCCGGCGCCACACCGCCGGCGTGGCGCCGGGATACGTCCAGGGCAACGTCTGCATCCTGCCCCGCGAATACGCCGACGAGTTCCGCGAGTTCTGCGAGCTGAATCCGAAGCCGTGCCCGCTGCTCGCCATGTCGGCGCCGGGCGACCCGCGATTGCGCGAGCTCGGCGAAGACCTCGACATCCGCACCGACGTGCCGCGCTATCGCGTTTTCCGCGATGGCGTGCTCACCGAGGAGCTCACCGACCTGCGCGATCTGTGGCGGCCCGACCTCGTGACTTTCGTGCTCGGCTGCTCGTTCAGCTTCGAGGAAGCGTTGAGCGCCGAAGGCCTGCGGCTTCGCTACATCGAGCAGGGCACGAACGTGCCGATGTTCCGCACCAATGTCGACTGTGCGCCCGCCGGGCGCTTCCGCGGCAAGCTCGTCGTCTCGATGCGCCCGTTCAAGCCCGCCGACGCGATCCGCGCCGTCGAGATCACCGCGCGCTATCCGCGCGTGCACGGCTCGCCGGTGCACATCGGCAAGCCGGAGCTGATCGGCATCATGGACCTCGACAAGCCGTGGGCGGGCGACCCGACCGAAGTGCGCGCCGACGAGCTGCCGGTGTTCTGGGCCTGCGGCATCACGCCGCAATCGGTCGTCCTCGACGCCAAGCCGTCGCTCTGCATCACGCATGCGCCTGGGCACATGCTCGTTACCGACCTCCGCAACGACGACCTACAAAATGGTGACAGTCACCAATAAAAAATGGTGACTGTCACCATTTATTCTCATTCGGGCCGCTTGTCGCGGAAGCCGCGGGCGAAGTGGCCGCGGCCCTCGAGATCGCCCTGCTCGAAGATCCACGTGTAGCCGCCCTGCGGATT
>JAEKLK010000015.1 GCA_019509895.1 Betaproteobacteria bacterium
GCTGAGAGCGCTCGAAGAGCCGCTGCGGCAGATCGTCGCCAACAGCGGCGGAGAGCCGTCGGTGGTCCTCAACAAGGTCCTCGAGGGCAAAGACAACTTTGGCTACAACGCCCAGACCGCCGAGTTCGGCGATCTGGTGCAGATGGGCGTGATCGATCCCACCAAGGTGGTGCGCTTCGCGCTGCAGAACGCGGCGTCGGTAGCGAGCCTCGTGCTTACGACCGCCGCGATGGTCGCGGAGCGCGTCGACGAGGAGAAGGCGGGCGGCCACGAAGGCGGCATGCCGGGAATGGGTGGCGGCATGGGTGGCATGGGCGGCATGGGGATGTAACCTTGCCGGTCGAAGGCCGGCAGCTCACCGCGGCTGCGCTACCCGAAGGGCGTGCCCATGACGCCCTCCAGGTCGCGGCGCACGTCGCAGCACAGACAACCATTGATCACCACCGCCGTATTCGCCATGTGCGGATGACGTAGCAGCCGGTTGCGGAGGGTGGTCTTGCCGGTGCCGAGAAATCCGGTGATGAGCGATACGGGCAGCCGCTCGCCCATCTCCGGCGGCAGGAAGTAGCTCATACCCGCCACGCTTGCGGTTTCTCGAGGTCCACCGTGCCGTAGCGCTTGCCGTTCGCCTTCGGCCGACCTTCCGGCAGCAGGCCCATGGCGTGCTTGCCGAGTTTCTTCATCAGCCGAGCGAGCTCGCGCTGCTGCGCCGGCGTCAGCACCGCGATGAGCTCCGCCATACGCTGCGCATGCGCGCGCGATATAGGGCGAATCTTGTTGGCTCCGGCACGAGTCAGACTGACCAGCGCGGCGCGCCGGTCGGTGGGATGCGGCGCGCGCTTCACGAAGCCCTGTGCTTCGAGCCGGTCGACGCTCGAGGTGATTGAGCCACTGGTCAGCAGCACCTTCGCGCCGATGACGTTCACGGGCAGCGGGCCGGAGAAGAGCAGGAGCTTGAGCACCGCGAAGTCCGAGAGCACGAGACCGGCGGCTGCGATGCTGTCCTGCCCGTGGCGCTCGAGCCAGTGCGCGGCCTTGCGGATCACGAGCCAGACATCCGCGCTCCCCGCGTCGCCCCGGCGTGGCCTAGCGAGCATGCGCGGCATCGTAGGCGACCACTTATCTTGACGTCAAGGCATCCCGCCTTACACCGTTTCGCGCCTGCCGGGCCTAGCGTTGCTCCTGAAACTCCCAGGTGAAGCCGGAAGGATCCTTCACGAAGACCTGGTCGCTGGCGACGACGCCGTCGATCTGGTCGTACTTGATGCCGAGCTTCTTCAGGCGCGCGCGGAAGGCGTTGAGGTCCTTCACCACCCACGCGGTATGGCGGCCGGTCGGCGACATCGGCGCGTTCGCGCCGGGCATCACTTCGTCGTCCTTGGCGATCAGGTGGAACTGCACCTTGTCCTCGGCATCGCCGAGCCACGCGCCGCTTGGCTTGTAGCCCATAATCTCGTCCAGCCGCGCCGGTCGCGGGAGGAGCTTGAGGCCGAGCACGTCCTGGTAGAACTTGATGCAGGCATCGAGGTCGCTTCGCCGGCACGGCACGCCCTCGTGCATCACGCCGACCCATTTCACTTGCGGAAGCTGCTCGTCGATTACGCTTGCCATCGTCATTTCTCCGGAACGCTCATCGCGGAACATTGTAGATGAAGGCCATCATCGTCGGCGGCTCCGTAGGCGGACTGATGGCGGCGCTTCTGCTCCGCAAAATCGGCTGGGACGTGACGGTGTATGAGCGCGCCGTCGGCGATCTGGCCGGACGCGGCGCGGGACTCGGCGTATCCCAGGAGCTGCTCGATGTGATGGCGCGCGCCGGCGCGCCGTTCGAGCGCTCGGCCGGCATCGCGCAGGCCGCGCACGTGTGGATGGCGAGGGACGGCTCGATCGCCTACGAGCACCGCCGCAACCTAATGGCGAGCGCCTGGGCGCGCGTCTACCAGCCGCTGCGCGCGGCGCTTCCAGCGGCCAGCTATCGCCACGCGATGGTGCTCGAGCGCGTCGATGGCACCACGGCCGTCTTCGCCGACGGCAGCCGCGACACGGCCGATCTCATCGTCGGCGCGGACGGCGTGTACTCCACCGTGCGCAGGCAATTCCTGCCCGACGTGCAGCCGAGGCTCGCCAACTACGTTGCCTGGCGCGGCATCATCGAGGAGAAGGAGGTTCCGCCCGAGACGCTCGAGGCGGTGAGCGGCCGCATCGTGTTCTGCTTCCCACCGAAGGAGATGCTGCTATCGATGCGGGTGCCGGGCGGCGTGTATTTCATCTGGTACCGCGGCGTGGCGGACCTCAAGGAGCTCTTCACCGACGCGAGCGGCAAGGACCATGGCATGTCGATTCCGCCGCCGTTGATCAGGACAGAATTCGTCGCCGAGATGAAGATGCACGCGCTCGACGTGCTGCCGGCGCCGATCGCCGCCGTCGTCCAGAAAGCGCCGCAGCCGCTCCTGCAGGCGATCAGCGACATGGAATCTCCGCGCCTGACCTTCGGGCGCGTAGCGCTGCTCGGCGATGCCGCGTTCGTCGTGCGGCCGCACGTCGCCGGCGGGGCGGGCAAGGCCGCGATGGATGCACGCTGCCTTGCCGATGTCCTGCAGAGCGAAAGGAGCATCGAGGCGGCGCTTGCCGCCTATGAGCAAAAGCAGCTGGATTTCGGCGCGCGCATCGTGCGCCACTCGCGCTATCTCGGCGCCGACCTCGAAGGCCGGCCGACGCAGCGCGATCCGCGCCGGATCATCGACAACTACGGCGCGCCGAACATCCTTCACGACGTCGATCTCTCTCGCTTGGGGTGATCGCCGCCCGCCCCGTCGGCGTTTCGTTCGGTAGCCGGCAGGTGCTGGCGGACGTGAGCTTCGACGTGCCGAGCGGGCAATTCCTCTGCATCATCGGGCCTTCGGGCTGCGGCAAGACGACGCTGCTCCGCGTGCTCGCGGGACTGATCGCGCCCACCTCGGGCGAAGTCACCGCAGATGGCAAGGCGGTGCGCGGCCCGGCGCGCAGCCGCGCCATCGTTTTCCAGGATTACACGAAGGCGCTGCTGCCCTGGCGCACTGTCGCCGGCAACGTCGCGCTGGGACTCGAGGCCTGCCGCGTAGCCGAGCCGCAGAAGAGCCGGCGCATCGAGGAGCTGCTCAGCAAGATGGGGCTTGGCCATTGCGCGGGCCAGTATCCCGCGCAGCTTTCCGGCGGCATGCAGCAGCGCGTGCAGATCGCGCGTGCGTTGGGCCAGGACCCGCAGCTATTGCTGATGGACGAGCCGTTCGGCGCGCTCGACGCCATCACTCGCCAGGGACTACAGGATGAGGTGGCACGCATCGCCGCCGAGCAGAAGACCACGGTCGTCTTCATCACCCACGACCTCGAGGAGGCGATCTACCTCGGCGACCAAGTCATCGTGCTCGCTGCTGCGCCAGGCACAGGCGCCGGCCGCATCGCCGAGCGCATTACGGTCGAGATCCCCCGCCCCCGCTCGCAGCTTGAGACGCGCGAGGATCCGCGCTTCCTCGCCTACCGGCATCGGCTGTTCGGACTCCTCAAGCACTGATGCGCGGAGCCGTCATTCCATCGGTGCTGCTGATCCTCTGGGAAGCGGGCAGCCGCGCAGGCGTCCTGCCGCCGGATTCCACCTCGCGCCCGAGCGACATCGTGCGCGCGTTCGCGCAGGCGCTCGCCGACGGCTCGCTTGTTCGCGATACCTGGCTCACGTTCGAGGCCGCGCTCTTCGGATTCGCGATCGCCGCGCTGCTCGGCATCCTTCTCGGCGCGATCCTGGGCCTTTCGCCACGCACCGAGCGCGCCGTCGGACCGTCGGTCGAGGCACTTCGGCCGATACCGGCGGTGGCGCTCATACCACTCGCGTTGCTGGTGTTCGGCTTCGGCGTGCGCATGGAAGCGGCGGTCGTCGCCTTTGCCGCGCTGTGGCCGGTGCTCCTGATGACGCTCTCGGCCGTGCGCGGCGTCGAGCCGCGGCTGCTGGAGCTCAGCCGCTCGCTCGAGCTCCCGTTTTGGCAGCAATTGGTGAAGATCGTGCTGCCGGCCGCTTTCGGACGCATCGCCGTCGGTCTGCGCCTCGCCGTTGCCATCTCGCTCGTCGTCGCGGTCACGGTGGAAATCGTGCTCAACCCGCGCGGGCTCGGCCACAGCATGATCGCCGCGCAGCAGGCGCTGCGCTCGGATCTGATGTACGCGCAATTGCTGTGGCTGGGTTTCGTCGGCTGGGCGCTCAACAAGGTGACGCAGCGATGAGGCGCGTGCTGCCGGCCGTGCTGTTCGCCGCCGCGCTCATCGGCCTGTGGCAGCTCGCGGCCGAGCTCAAGCTCATCAACCCGATCTTCTTCCCCTCGCCTGGCCGCACCTTCGGCGAGCTCTATATGCAGGTGACGAGCGGGCGGCTCTGGCAACCGCTTGGGGCCACCGCCTTGCGGATGCTCTATGGCTGGTTACTCGCCTGTGGCCTCGGCATCGCGCTCGGCGCGGCGATCGGCTCCTCGCGCACCGCGCGTGAATACCTCGAGCCGTTGCTCGACTTCCTCCGGCCGCTGCCGGCGTCGGCGATCATTCCGGTGGCGATTTTGTTCCTGGGGCTCTCGCCCGCCATGTCGACGGCGGTAATCGCCTTCGGCTCGCTATGGCCGGTGCTGCTCGCCGCCGTTCATGGCTTAAAGAACACCGAGCCGCAGCTCGTCGAGCTTTGCGAGACGCTCGAGATGCGGCGCAGCCAAGTGCTCGCGAAGGTGGCGTTGCCTGGCGCGCTGCCGGACATTCTTTCCGGAGTTAGAGTGTCCTTGGCGATCGCACTCATCCTCGCGGTCGTCACCGAGATGCAGGCGTCGCTGCCCGGCCTTGGACAGAACATCCTGCTCGCGCAACGCTCGTTCCGCAGCCCCGAGCTCTATGCCGGGATCGTGGTGCTCGGCATCATGGGCTTCCTCGTGAACAACGGCCTGCTGCTCGCCGAGCGCCGCTTGTTGCGCTGGCGCAGCGCCGCCGTCTAACATCGATCCACTATGAACATGTTCAGAACTCTTTCGGCGGTCATTCTCGCGGCCATCGCTTGCATCGCCATGGCGCAGTCCAAGGTCAACATCGGCTATTCGCCGGCGGCCGACTTCACGCCCGTGTTCGCGGCGAAGGACAAGGGTTTCTTCGAAAAGCGCGGCCTCGACGTCACGCTGACGCGCATTCCGCTCGCCTCCAACATCCCCGCCGCGATCGTTGCCGACAGCCTGCAGATCGGCATGGGCACGGGCTCAATGCTGGTGCAGACGGCGGAGGCCGGGCTGGGGCTGGTCGCGCTCAACGGTGCATCGCGCTTCCAGAAGTCAAACTCCATCGTAAGCCTGGTCGCCCGGTCCGGCGAGAAGATTCAGAAACCGGAGGACTTCAAGGGTAAGAAGGTCGGCGTGCCCGGACTGAACAGCATGCTGCACGTCCTCTTCCAGAAGTGGCTGCTCGACAACAAGGTGCCGCTCAACCAGGTGACGATGATCGAGGCGCCGTTCCCGCAGATGAACGACATGCTGAAAGGCGGCACGATCGACGCCGCAGTGGCCATCGAGCCGTTTCGCACGCGCATCGTCTCCGGCAATACCGGCTATCGCGTCGCCGACTACGTGACCGATGTACAGGACAACGTGCTCGCCGCGTTTTGGATGGCCAAGGCCGACTGGGCGAAGGCGAATCCGCAGGCGGTGCGCGCCTTCCGCGAGGCGTACGACGAAGCGCTCGCGTGGTGCGTGAAGAACCCGGAGGAGGCGAAGCAGCTGCAGGTGAAGTATCTCGGCTTCCCCTCGCCCGTCGTACCGTCGTACTCGTCATCGATCAGCCCCGAGGACCTCGAAATCTTCGAACAGGCGGGCCGGCAGGTGGGCATGCTGCGCGGGCCGGTCGACGTGCGGAACCTGGTCTGGAAATAAAGCCGGAACAGCAACGGAGAACATTCATGCAACGAAGCACGCAACGCATCCTGACCACCCACGCGGGTAGCCTGCCACGGCCGGACGCCCTCATCGATGCATGGTCGAAGCCGACGAGCGGCGGCGCGGACGAGCAGCGGCTGAACGACTTGCTTCGCAGCTCGGTCGCCGACGTGGTGTCGAGCCAGATCAAGGCCGGCGTCGACATTCCGAACGATGGCGAATTCGGCAAGCCGATGCGCGCGCGATCCGATCTCGCCGCGTGGGGCACGTATATCTACGGTCGGCTGTCGGGGTTCGGCCCGACACCTGCGGGAAAAGGCGCGCCGGCTCGGGCCGAACGCGGAACACCGATGCGCATCGTCGGCGAGCGGCACGAAGTGCGGCAGTTTGGCGAGTTCTATCGCTCGAGCGACATGGTCCCGGCCGTAGCGTCGCGCCCGTGCTGTATCGGGCCCGTCAGCTATACCGGGCCCGACGCCGTGAAGCGCGATGTCGAGAACCTAAAGGCGGCGGCGCAAGCAGGCGGCGCGAAAGAAGCGTTCATGACTTCCATCGCCGTCGGCAGCGTCGAGATGTTCTGCCGCGGGCAGGACGATTACTACAAACGCCCGGAAGCATTCCTCGATGCTATTGCGAAAGCCATGGCGGTCGAGTATCGGGCGATTGTCGACGCCGGATTCGTTCTGCAGCTCGATGACCCCGGGCTTCCGGACACCTGGGACATGCTCGATCCGCAGCCGAGCGTCGAGGACTACAAGCGCTATGCAATCGTGCGTGTCGAAGCGCTGAACCAGGCGTTGCAGGGCATCCCGGAGGATCGCGTCCGCTACCACATCTGCTGGGGAAGCTGGCACGGACCCCACACGACCGATATCCCGTTACGCGACATCGTGGACGTCATGCTCAAGGTCAAGGCTCAGGCTTATTCCGTCGAAGCGGGCAACGTACGTCACGAGCATGAATACAAAGTCTGGCGCGATGTGAAACTGCCCGAAGGCAAGATCCTCATCCCCGGCGTAGTCAGCCACGCCACCAACGTCGTGGAACACCCGGAACTCGTCGCCGACCGGCTCGTCACCTTCGCGAAGGCGGTCGGACGCGAGAACATCGTCGCCGGAACCGATTGCGGCCTTGGCGGACGCGTCCACCCACAAATTGCGGCAGCGAAGCTCCAGGCGCTCTCGGCCGGCGCGCGGCTCGCGACGAATCAGCTCTGGTAGCGCACAAGGTTCACCGATGCCGGATCTCAAAACCCGGCGATATCAGGCGGAGGGGCGATTACTTAGAGTGCCGACCCCATGGATCATCGACGAGAGGTGAGAATGCGGTTCAAGCGTTGAAGCCCATCACGTCCAGTTCCTCTTGCCGCAAGGCTTGAGCGTCCGGCGTGCCAAACGGTGTCACGGGTTTTCCGGCGGCGAGCAATCCGAGCTCGCGCCGCCAGAGCCGGCGCAGCATGATCACCGCGGCATCGGAGTGACCCAGTCGTTCCCTCGATCGATCCTCGATCTTTCCTTGTCCGCAGATCGCCACGCCATCCTGAATGCGGATGATGTTCGGGTGCCTGGCGACGTCTTCCCAGCTCTTCCGGCCGGAAAGGATCGCCTCGATCTCCTCATGCACCGGAGTAGCGTCGGGACGTTCCCGCCTTTTCGTGTGGTAGACCATGATCAGAAAGTGCAGATGACTCTCGTCATCGATCGGCACGTACCAGAAGAGCGCCTTGAACCAGAAGGGCTTCTCGTCCCGCGCGGAGTGCAGCGGGTGGGCGAGGAAGCAACGGTTCGGCATGACGAAGTGCAGCCGATCGGTGTGCTCGCCGCGCTCTTGGAATTGCGTGAGGCCGAAGCGCGTTTCTTGTGCCCACGTCTTGGTGGGCACGTAGGGCCGCGCTGCGGTGTTCACCAGGTGGCCCCGATGAGAGAAATTCACATGGACGTCGTCCATGATGTTCTCCGCGCTCTGAAAATAGTTGCACGGGATCATCTCCACCGACGGCGAAACCGTCCAACCGTCGCGAGTGCCGTCTTCCAGGCCGGGCAGCGGCGTAAAGGGCGGGACCTCGCCTCCCCCGAGATAAGCAAAAATGAACCCGTGAGCTTCTTGCGTGGGATAAGACGCGAGTCTTCGCACGCTGGCGCAGAAAGGCTTCGGCTCGGCCGGTTGCTCGACACATTGACCGGACTCGTCGTAGCGCCA
>JAEKLK010000016.1 GCA_019509895.1 Betaproteobacteria bacterium
GAGCACCTGCGCGTGCGGGCCGGGCGCGTGAACTGGGGCCGCCTCGCCTTTAGCGCAGCGGCGCTGGTCGACCATCTGAGCGCCGAGGTCATCGGCCTCGCCGGGGAAATCCGCCCGCTGTTCGGCGCACTGCGCGTGCGTGCCGACGCCTACAAGGTTTCCGACGGCAATCACGTCTATGAAGGCGAAGCGCAGCTGACGCCAGCGTGGCAGCCACTGCCTTGGCGCCTCGAATGGTACGGCGGCTATTTCGCGCGGCGTGCCGAGCGTGATGATCCGCGCTACTGGTCGCCGACGCCCGCCTACCAGCTGGCGTTCGTCGGCGTGCGCCGCGGCTGGTACTCGGAGAGGAACGACATCAGCGTCTGGGCTCGTGCGGGCGCGGGGTTGAGCGAGACCGCCAAGGCGAGCTATAGCGCCGGCACGAGCGCGCGCCGCTGGCTGACGCGCGAGCTTGCCCTCGGCGTTGAGGCGTGGTTCGTCGACGCGCCGCGACCCACGCCTTATCGCATGCACCAGCTCTCCGCGTTCGCACAGCTTCTATGGTGAACGCCAACGCCCGCCAGGCGCTCGCTCTGGCGCTCGCCGTGGTGCTCCTCGGCACCGCGGCATTTGCCGTGCACCAGCTTGCGCACCAGCTGCTGAGCCGCGAGGGCGCGGCGCTGCTCGGGCCGGTGAGCAAGGTGATCGTGGTCGTGCTCTTCGCCTTCCTGCTCCTTCTCGCCTGCCGCCACCTCTGCATGCTGGCGCTCGCCGCATGGGACCATTTTCGCCACGCGGGCGAGGAAAGCGCGCAGCCGGCCGGCCGAGCGCCGGGCGTCTCGATCATCGTGCCGGCCTACAACGAAGGCGCGATGATCGCCACGGTGCTCGAGTCGCTCTTGGCGATCGATTACCCGAACTTCGAGATCGTGGTGGTCGACGACGGCTCCACGGACCGCACGTACCTGCGGGCGCTGCCCTTCGAGCGGCGGCGCCAGGACATCGAATGCCGGGTGCTCGCCTAGCCGAACGGTGGCAAGTTCGATGCGCTGAACCACGGCATTGCGCACGCGCGCGGCGAGTTCGTGGTGTGCATCGACGGCGACAGCGTGCTCCATCCGCAGGCGCTACGGCATTGCATCGCCCGCTTTGCCGATCCGCGTGTCGGCGCAGTGGCCGGGAACGTGCGCGTCGCCAACCGCGGCACGCCGTGGGCGGCGATGCAGGCGCTCGAGTACATCGGCGGTTACGGCCTTGCCAAGCGCGCGCAGAGCGCCGCGGGCGTGGTCACGATCGTGCCGGGTCCGCTGGGCGCCTTCCGCAAGAGCGCGCTCGAAGCAATCGGCGGCTACGACGGCGACAGCTACGCCGAGGATTTCGATCTCACGGTGAAGCTCCTCGGCGCCGGCTGGCACGTGGTCTACGAGCCGCGCGCCATCGTCTTCACCGAGGCGCCCGAGCGCACGCTCGAGCTCCTGCGGCAGCGCTATCGGTGGACGCGCGGCTCGCTGCAGGCGCTCGCCAAGCGGCGCCATCGTCTCTTCTCGCCGCGGCGCTCGCCCCTTCGCTGCGCCGCCCTGTGGTACCTCGGTGGCGAGCACCTGGCGTTGCCGGCGCTGCACATCGGCGCGCAGCTTCTGTTCGTGGTCGGCGGCCTGCTCTTCGATATCCATGCCGTGCTCGTCTGCTGGTGGCTGCAGCTCATCGTGCTCGAGTGCGCGGTGCTCACCTTCTGCATCGCGATCGAGAACGAATCGCCGTGGCTCATCGCCCTCAGCCCGCTCTTCCGCGCCGTCTACATGGTGGTGCTCGATACCACGCGGCTGCTCGCCGCAGCGGAGGAATTCGCCGAGGTGCGCATGAGCTGGGACAAGGTCGCCCGCCTCGGCAAGCTCAAAGCGCACACCTGAACATGGAATCGTATTTCGTCTTTCTCACGCACCTGGTGCTTTTTCTCTCGCTTACCACGCTGGTATTCGCGCTGGGCGCCTACGGCACGCTCGCGCTCCGGCGGCGCCGACCGTCGGCAGCTCCGCGCGCGCCGAGCGAAGAAATCACCCTCGTCTACCGTTACAGAGGAGAGGACCATGACTAGGTTCGCTCGCATCGTCGCCGGCCTCGCGCTCGCCGCCTGGGCGGGACTTGTCTCCGCCGAAAAGCCGCTGGTCCTTCTGCGCAGCGACATCACCGAAGCGTATTTCGGCGGCAACGGCGGGCAGTACGACCTCGTGCTTTCGCCCTGGCGACAGTTCTTCGCACGGCAACATATCGCCGCGCGTGAGATGCGCGCCGCCGAGCTTGGCTCCGTGAAAGAGCCGGCAGTGCTGATCCTGCCCTCGACGGTCGCGCTTTCGGACGACGAGCGCGCGGCGATCCGCGCGCGCCTCGCCGCCGGCTGGAGCGTGCTTGGCACCTGGGCCCTCGGTGTGCGCGACGGCGCCGGCCAGTGGTCCGGCTACGGCTTCATCGACGAACTCTTTGCCGCAAGCGTGGTGGCGCAGGTACCGGGTCCGGCGGACGAGCATTTCCTCCTCCCGTACGGCGAGACGCCGATCACCAGCCGACTCACCGCGGGCAAGCGCATCTACCTCCTGCCGACGCCGGAGCCGCTCCTGCGCGTGCGCGCGCGCAACGGCGCGGCGCGCTACGGCAACTGGATGCGTGAGACGGCCGCGCCGGCGGCGCTCCTTCCCGGCGTCGCCTTCGACGAGCGCGACGGCGCGCGGCGCGCCTATTTCGGCTTCATCGAGACGAGCTGGGCGGGCGCCCAGGCAGAGCTCGACGCGCTCCTCCTCGGCACGCTCGACTGGCTCAGCGGCAAGCCGATCGTCATGAAGGCGGCGTGGCCGGCCCCCTACCAGGCCGCACTCCTCATCGAGATGGATACCGAGGACAAGTTCGACAACAGCGTGCGCTTCGCGGCGCAGCTCGAGCGCTTCGGCCTGCGCGGTACCTTCTATTCCGTCACCTCGGAGGCGGCGCGCTACCCCGCGGTGGTGAAGCGGCTCGCCTCGCGTCACGAGATCGCCTACCACGCCGACGTGCACGACGGCTTCGCCACGCTGCCGCCGGCGCAGCAGGACGCGCGGCTGAAGAAGATGATCAAGCAGATGTCGAAGCTCCTCACTGATGTCACAGCAGCGGGTGGCTTTCGCGCGCCGCTCGAGCTCTACGACGACACCACCGAGCGGCTGCTGCGCGCCAACGGCCTGCGCCATCACGCCGCCTCCCCCGATGCGCGCGATGACGCGCTGCCCGGCTTCTCGCGCGCGGAGAAAGGCGTGCCGCCCGAGCGCGCGCTGGTCGTGCTGCCGCGCACCTGGCGCGACGACATCAACCTGCTGCGCAGCGGCCAGCTGCATAGCGAGGGCGCGCAGGACATGATGGAGACCAGCCTGCAGGACACGCTCGCCTCGCACGGCTTCGGCCTGCTTTCGCTGCACACGCAATCGTTCTACGCCGGCGGGCCGCTCGAGCGCGCCATGCCGCGCTTTCTCGCGCTGGTGGCGAAGGAGCGCGAGCGCCTGTGGACGCCCTCCGGCGAAGCCTTGGCGCGCTGGTGGCGCGAGCGCGAATCGGTACGCGTCTCGGCGACGAGCGAAGCGGGCGGCCTGCGCATCGCGCTGGATGCGGCGCGCAGCGTCCGCGGCCTGCAGCTCATCGTCGTGGCACCGGCCGGCGCCGTGCCGCAGCTCGCCACGCCGGACACGGGCGCCCGCCTCGAGCGGCTGGACGACTTTCGCTGGACGATCGTGCTGCCGCAGCTCGCCGCTGGCGCCTCGGAACTGCGCGTGCAGTTCTAGGTCGGCGGCGCGCGCCACCAGCGAAGCAGCGGCTCGACCATCTCGCCGCCGTCGTAGCCCAGCGGAAAGAACGCGAGGCCGGCGTAGCCGCGCAGTCGCTCGGGAGCGAGCTTGTGCGTGAGGCTCGGCATGTCCTCGTACCAGCCCTGCAGCCAGCGCCCGCCGTCGCGATACGCGTAGAAAGGCGTGTGCTCGCCGTCGCGGCGCAGGCCGTGCGCAGCCGCGAGCACGCTCGCCGCAAGGCGGTCGTTGGGCATAAGCTCAGCCGGCGTCTCGGCGAAGGTCAGCAGGCGCGCTTTGCCGAGCGCAGCCGCCCCTCGGCGATCCGATGCGCTCGGCCACTGCCAACCGTAGAGCGGCACCGAGAGCAGCATGCGTGCGCGCGGCACGCCAAGCGCGCCGAGGCGCGCGAGCGCGCGCGGGATGCCCACCGGGTTCGCCTCGCTGCGGGTGACGAGCGGGCCGGTCGCCTTCGACTCGGCCCAATGCGCGTCGTAGAGCTGCGCGACCCACCACGCCATGCGGCCGGCCGCGGCGGCATCGTAGGCGCGGAACACGTCGCTCGCGGGAAAGAACGCCGAGAGCGTCTTTCCTCTGCGGGCGGCAGCCTCGTGCAGCGCCGAGAGCCAGCCGCGGAAGCCAGCGATCGCGGCGCCGCTCGCATCGCTGTAGCCCTCGATATCGAGATGCAAGCCGGCAAAGAGCGCCTCATCGAGAACGCGAGCGCAATCGTCGAGCAACCGGTCGCGCGCATGCGCGCGGGTGAACACGCGCTCGAACTCGCCTTCGCCGCCGAGGAGCGTCAACGCGAGATCAACGCCGAGGCCGCGCGAGCGCGCGTATGCGGCCAACCCCGGGGCGATCTCGTGCCAGGGCCGCGGCTCGAGCGCGCCGTCGGGGTCAATCGGCGCGTCGAAGAGCACCAGCCGGTCGAGCGCATCGAGGCGCATCGCGCGCCAGCCGGGCGCCATCCACCAGGGGAGATAGCCCAGCGCTGATGGTGCGCCCGCCGCCTGCGCGCGGGCCATCGCCGGCGCGAATGCGAGCGCAGCCGCAGCTTTCAGTACGCGGCGTCGGCACGGGTTCATCGGGTAGGCTGGGCGTCCTTTCAACCCGGAGGAGACGCCATGAAAGCCGCGACCTTGATGCTGTTCGTATACCTGTGCATCGTTGCAAGCTTGGCCCGCGCGCAGAGCGGGAACAACCTCGAGATCATCCACCACCCGAACTACGACAAGAGTGTATTCATGCCTTTTTCACCGGCGATCAAGGTGAAAAGCGGCAAGCTCCTTTGGCTCGCCGGCGGCACGGCGCTGCCGGTCTACCACGATCACCCGCACAAGCGCGACGAGGTGGTGAAGTACCTGACCAACGATCTCGAAGGACAGGTGCGCCAGACGATGGACGGCATCATGCAGACACTGAAGGCGGCCGGCGCCTCGCCGAAAGACGTGGTGCACGTGTTCATCTTCCGCACGCGCCCGCGCACGGGCGACATCGGCCGCTCGAGCGCCGTGGTGAACTCGTACTTCGCGCCGTTCAATCACAAGCCGACGACGACCAACATGGCGGTGCTGGAGCTCGGCGAGCCCGAGCAGCTGGTCGAGATTCAGGTCGTCGCGGTGGTCGATAACTGAGCCGGGGGAACCAGGGCCCGGTAGCGGTTTTCGCGATGCGCGAGTCGACAATGACCGGCATGAAAACCTTCATTGTCGTACTCGCGCTCGTCGCGCTCGCAGCCTGCCGGCAGGAAGGCCCCGCCGAGAAGGCCGGACGCCAGCTCGATCAGGCCGGCAAGGACCTGCGCGACGCGGTCAAAGGCAAGAAGTAGCGGCTCAGTCCGCCGACGGATTCGGCCGCAGCTGGAAGCGGACGACCTTCGGCCGCGTGCCTTTGCCGCCTTCGAGGTGGAAGGGCGCCCGCGTCGACACGGTCGACCAGAGGCCGCGGCCCTTCCAGCCCTTGGTTGCATCGTCGATCCGCCCGTCTAACCACTTGGCGTAGTAGCCGAGCGGATAAGGCACGCGCAGCACCACGAACTTGCCGTCGACCAGCGCGAGCAGCCCCTCGTTCAGGTTGCCGGTGGCGATCGGCACGTTCTTGCCGAGGCCGAGCGTGTCGAACTGATCGACCCAGGTGTAGTAGCTCGACTCGACGCTGCCCGCTTCGGCCACGTCCTTGAATTGCGGGCCGGGGAACGGATAGAGCGTCCAGCCTTCCGGGCAATGTTTTCCGGTCGCCTCCGGCCCGTTCAGCGCGCCTTTGCACTTGCGCCGGTCGAAGCTCGCCAGGTGCCCGCTCGAGAGCGAGGTCCAGTAGACGCCATTGCGATCGATGTCGCCGCCGCGCGGCCCGTAGCCCGGGAGCGGCGGCTCGTAGAGCTCGGTGAGCGCGGTGTGGGTGGGATCGGGTCCCGGGTTCACGCGCACGACGTAGCCGGGGAAGCTGCGTGAAGTG
The DNA here is from genome assembly GCA_019509895.1 of Betaproteobacteria bacterium. Lineage (GTDB taxonomy): Bacteria > Pseudomonadota > Gammaproteobacteria > Burkholderiales > SG8-39 > SCGC-AG-212-J23. The sequence continues at coordinate 6,243 of JAEKLK010000016.1, forward strand.
CCCCAGATCGTGCCGTCGGCGGGATTCACCGCCACGGCGTAGAGGCCGGTGACGACGCGCTTGTCCTTCGCCGGATCGAGCGGCTCGCCGGGCTCGACCCAGTCGTCGCGCTTGCCGTTGCCGTTGGTGTCGAGCACGAACGGCGTCCAGCCCTGGGCCTTCACCTCGTCGCCGGTCTCTTCGAAGAGCTTGCGATCCAGCCAGCCGAGCGCCGGGTTGTTGGCGCCGCCGGCGCTCGTCCACAGCGTGTTGCTGGCATCCTCGGCGAACACCAGGTGATGGGTGTTGAAGCAGGTGCTGATTAGCGTGAACTTGCCGCTTTTCGGGTCGTACATCGAGAGATGGCGGTTCGCGCTCTCGAGCGGCAAGACCTGCGCCGACGGATGGCTCGAGCCCTTGCGGCAGAACTCGGGATTGCGCGGCGGCCGCACCCGCGCCGTGTACCAGACGCGCCCGCGCTCATCGAGCATCGGGTTGTGCGTCGTCGTGTGGCTGTCCCAGATCGGCTTCGGGCCCCAGTAGGGCGACGGCGCCATCGGGTCGTCCTTGGAGGACGGCGTCTCCGGGTCGCGCACCGGGTGCTCCAGCTCGGCGGCGAGGTGCTTCGCGGGGTCGAGCACCGGCAGCATGTCGGTGCTCTCCTCGGTCGTGCCGTAGAGTTTGCCGTAGGCGTTGAGCGTCGGGTTGCGCTTATCGGTGGAAACCTCGTCATGCAGGTACGCGCGCGGATTGCTCCAGTCCCACAGGGTGACGACGATGTTGCGCTCGAGTCCCTGCGGCCGCGGCGGGCGCTCGCGCGGCACTTCACCGTTGGCGACGCGGTCGGTCCAGTCGGCGAACTCCTTCAGCATGCGCTCGGGGTCCGTGCGCCCGATCACGTTGACCATCTGCGTCATCGCCTGTCCCGAAGTGATGCGGCGCGCCCACGCCTCCTGCGACGACTTGAAGTGTCCGAGCGCGTGCGGAATGGTGCGCGTCGCCGCGTTGCCGAGCGCATGGCAGCCGATGCAGCCGTTTGACTTGAGCGCGTCCAGCCATTCCGGCTGGGTCTTGGTCTTGCCGATCGGGAACTCGTTCTTGGCCGGCACGGCGAGCATCGCGTACCAGTACGCCGCCGGGTAGTACTGCGCCGCCGAGCCCGCGTTCGGCGCAACGCTCGCCTTGATGCGCACCAGCGCTCCCGGCTTCGCGCTTACCTTCTTGGAATCCACCAACCCGTATCCGCGCACCCAGACGCGGTAGTTCACCTTCGGCAGTTCGGGAATGACGAAGAGGCCGCGATCGTCGGTGACCACCATCTTGGCGAATTTGGTCGGCAGCTCGTCCGTCTCGGCGATGACCCAGACGCCCGCCTCGGCGGTCTTGCCGTTGGTGACGAAGCCGCGGATGCTGGTCTGCGCGACGGCACTGCCCGCGAGCGCGAGAGAGAGAAGGACGGTTCTCATGCGGCCACCGCAACGGCTTGCGGGCGCGCCTCGCGGATCGGCAGGTGCACGGCGGCCGCCGCGAGGCAGAGCGCGATGTCGGCCCCCCACATCCAGTCGTAGCTGCCCGTCGTCTCGAATGCCTTGCCGCCGAGCCAGGCGCCCAGGAACCCGCCGACCTGGTGCGAGAGCATGACGATGCCGAAGAGCGTCGCCATGTAGCGAGTGCCGTGCAGCTTGGCGACCAGGCCGATGGTCGGCGGCACGGTCGAGAGGTAGGTGAAGCCGATGGCGGCGGCAAAGAGAAAGAACACGATCGGCACTTTGGGCGAAAAGAAAAAAACGACGATGATGAGCGCGCGCGCGAAGTAGACGCCGGCGAGCGCGATCTTCATGCGCCGCATCTGGATGTGCCGCCCGATCCACAGGCAGCAGGTAGCTCGGATCGCGCAGCGCGGCGGCAACGGCCTGGCGCAATGTCCCGGGCTGCGCATGGACTGCGGCATGCGCGGGCGCCGCGGGCGTAATGAAGAGCACGAGCGGCACCCCGATGAGGCCGATGGCGCCGACGATGATGAGCGCCGGCTGCCAGCCCACGACGCCGATGCAAAGCTGCGCCAGCGGCACGAGGATGAACTGCCCGAGGGAGCCGCCGGCGCCGATGATGCCGTTCGCGACCGAGCGCTTCGCGTCCGGAATCCAACGCGCGATGGCGGAGGCGAGCTGCGCCGGTCCGGCAGTGCCGGCCCCCGCGGCGAACATGACGCCCAGTACCAGCGTGATCGCTAAGGCGCTCGAGAGCACCGGCAGCAGGGCCACCCCGGCGGCGAGCAGCAACATGCCAGCGACCATCACGTAGCGCGCACCCCAGCGGTCCGACAGCGCGCCGGCCACCGGCTGCGCCACGCCCCACATGAGCTGCTGGATGCCGAAGGCAAAGCTGAGGGTGGCGTAGCCCAGGCCAGTCGCCGAGTTGAGCGGGCTGATGAAGAGCGGCAGCGCGCTGCGAATGCCGAGCGCAAGGCCGAAGACGGCGCCGGCGGCGAGCGCGAGCGCCATGAAGCCGCGGCGGGCTTCCGCCGAGCTCACTTCGCGCCGACCTCGAGGCCGGCGCGATCGCCGAGCAGCGCGCCCGCGCCCGGCACGTCGGCCGCAAGCGCCAAGCGATCGAGCATGCCGCGTACGGTGCACGCCGCGGTGGACGTCACCGGGATGCCGAGCCGCCGCTGCGCCTCGTGGATCGCCGCGAGCGAGGGCATCTGCACGCACACGGAAAGGACGACTGCGTCCGCACCGCGCACATCGAGGCGCTTCAGGTCCTCGAGCAGCAAAAGCGGATCGCGCCGGCCCACCGCGCTGTTCTTCTCGATACGGAAGTTGACGAAGCTCTGCACCACGATGCCCTCTGCCTCGATGTATTTCACGACCGCCTGCGTCAGCGCATCGGAGTACGGGGCGAGCAGCGCGATGCGCTTCGCCTCGAGATGGCGCAATCCTTCGATCAGCGCGCCCGAGGACGTCATCACCGCCGCCCGGGATCCCAGGCGGCGCGCCTCGCTCTCGAGCTGCGACTGGGCCGTGCGGTGGTAGCCCGGCCCCATCGCCATATGCGCCACCAGGCACGCCGTCGAGGCGACGTCGACTTCGGCGTCCGCGAGCTCGGCAATGCAGCGCAGCCCCTCGCGGTTCATCGCCACCAGCTCCTCGCGGGTCACGTTGTGCATGCGCATGCGGCTCGAGTGGAATGTGTAGGCGATGCCATGGCGCGCGCCGTGCGCGTTCAGCATCGCGGGAATCTCCGTCTCCATGGTGACGTTGGAGCTCGGAACGATCTGGCCGATGCGCAGGGTCTTCATAGAACGTATTCGCGCATCTTAGCGCGCATGTCCTCCGGAATCGGCAGCGGGCGCCAGCTGTCGAGCGAAACCAGCGCCACCTTGTGACGCGCGAGAAACTTTTCCTCGCCGCGCACCAAGCCGCGCACCTCGAACTCGATCGACGAGCGCCCGAGGCGCGCGATCGCGAGCTGCAGGCGAAGCATGTCGCCGAGATGCGACGGGCGGAAGAACTCGCAGTTCGTGTTGACGATCGGAAAGCCGATTCGCCGCTTGAGGTGCATCTCGTCGAACGGCAGGCCGATCGCGTCGCGGAACCAGTCCTCGACGACGCCGGCCACCATGTCGAAGAAGTTGACGAAGTAGACGATGCCCGCGGGATCGCAGTGCGAAAAGCGGATCAAGCGCTCGCGCGCGAACGGCTGCTGCACAACTACAGGCTGTGACGCACAACTACAGAACGCGGTTGAACCAGGTGAGCGAGAGCGCCGCCGCGAGCAGCACGAGGAGCGCGGCGCCGGCGGAGAAGAAGGCGCCGATCTCGCTCTTCTTCGTCTCCATCACCAGGCGGGAGTTCATCGTCTGGTAGATCTTCTTGAGATCCGGCGCATTGCCGGCGTAGAAGTACTCGCCGCGCGTCAGGTCGGCGATCGAGCGCAGCGTCTCCTCGTCCAGACGCACGTGCATCGACCAGCCGTCGAAGCCCACCACCTTGCCCTCGGGCGTGCCGACACCGACGGTGAAGATACGCACGCCGCGCTCGGCCGCGAGGCGCGCCGCGAGCAGCGAATCCGGTCCGGTGGTGCGCTGCCCGTCGGTCAGCAGGATGATCACCGCATTGTTGTACGAGCCCGGCGGCACCGGCTTGAAGCCGGCCGGCGGCTTGCGCTTCTCCGGGGCGTACGAGAAGGCCGAGACGTCGTAGCCGCCGTCGGGAAAGAGCGTCGCGAGCGAGACGATGATGGCGCTGCCGATGGCGGTGGCGCGCTGCAGCTGGAAGCGGTCGATCGCGGCGTACAGGTCTTCCTTGTTGCGCGTGGGCGCCTGCGCCACGGTCGCCGTGCCGGCGAAGGCGACGATGCCGATCTTGACGTAATCGGGCTGGTCGGCGATGAACGCCTTGGCCGCCCCCTGGGCTGCGACCAGCCGATTGGGCTCGACGTCGCTCGCGCGCATGCTGCCCGAGACGTCCATCGCCAGGATCACCACCTCGTGCTGCGAGGGCAGCGTCAGGGTGGCGCTCGGCCGCGCGATGGCGATGATGAGCGCTGCGAGCGCGAGCAGCACCAGCGCCGGCGGCAGGTGGCGCCGCCAGGTGGGCGCCGTCATCGCCTCGCGCACCAGCGCCAGGCTCGAGAAGCGCACCGCGAACTTCTTGCGCCGGCGCAGCAGGAAGAGATACAGCCCAACGAGCGCCGGCAGCGCCGCCAGCAGCCAGAGGAACTCAGGCCACTGGAAGCTCATTCACCCTCACCGTGCCCTTGCGCTTGCGCAGATTGGCAAAGCGTAGCACGGTGTCGACGAGGTCGATCTCGGTGGAGAGCTCGAGCGCGTCGACGCCCGCATCGGCGAGCGCGCCGCGCAGCGCCGCCTCGCGCCGCCCGGCCGCGTCCATGAAGCGCTTGCGAAAGCGCCCGTCGTGCGTGTCGACGAACAGCTGCTCGCCGGTCTCGGCGTCCTCGAACACCAGCAGGCCGAGGTCGGGCAGCTCGGCCTCCAGCGGATCCTGCAGCCGCACGGCGATCATCTCGTGCCGCTGCGCGAGCTGCGTAAGCGGCCGCTCCCAGCCCGGCGTGCTGATGAAGTCCGAGACGATGAAGACGAGCGAGCGCCGATGGATGAAGTCGAACGCGCTCTTCAGCAGCATGCCGAGATCGGTGCCCTTTCCCGGAGGCGGCGGCTCGCGCGTCATCATCGCGTGCAGGAGAGCCAGCACCTGCCGCCGCCCGGTGCGCGGTGTGATGACGCGGTCGACATCGGCTCCGTAGAGGATCGCGCCGACCCGGTTGCCGTGCCGCGTGAGAAGCCGCGCCAGCAGGGCGACGAAGTCGGCCGAGAGCGTGGCCTTCTTCACGTCCTGCGAGCCGAAATCGATCGAGCGCGAGAGGTCGAGCAGGAACCAGGCGGTGATCTCGCGATCCTCGTGGTACTCGCGGACGTAGGGCGTCTGCAGGCGCGCGGTGACGTTCCAGTCGATGTGACGCACGTCGTCGCCGTACTGGTACTCGCGCAGGTCGGCCAGGTCGAGGCCGAAGCCCCTGAAGAGCGTCCGGTAATCGCCGTGCAGCAGGCCGTCGAGCCGACGGATCACCGTCCACTCGACGCGCCGCAGGAGCGCCTCAGGATTGTGCTGCGGGCGCGCTCGGGACTCTGACATGGGCCTGCAACGGCTTGTCGGGCGGGCGCACCTTCTGCATCAGGCGCCTCACCAGCTCATCGGCGGTCAAGCCTTCGGCGAGCGCCTCGTAAGAGAGCACCAGGCGGTGCCGCAGCACGTCCGGCACGAGATCGATCACGTCCTCGGGCAGCGCGTAGTCGCGCCCGCGCAGGAAGGAGAGCGCGCGCGCGCACTCGATGAGGTGGATCGACGCGCGCGGGCTCGCGCCGTACAGCAGGTACTTGTCGGGCTGGCGCGTCGCCGCCGCAAGACGCACGGCGTACTGGATGAGCGCCGGCTCGACGTAGCTCTTGCGGCACTGGCGCTGCAGCTCGCCGAGCTGCTCGGTGGTCGCGACCGCCATCGGCCCGTGCGCCGGCCCGGTGACGCGCTCGACGATCACGAACTCTTCTTCCTCGCTCGGGTAGCCGACCAGCACCTTCATCATGAAGCGGTCGACCTGCGCCTCCGGCAGCGCGTAAGTGCCTTCGGTCTCGATCGGGTTCTGCGTCGCCATGACGAGGAACGGATCGGGCACCTTGTGCGTCTCGCCCGCGATCGTCACCTGGTGCTCCTGCATCACTTCGAGGAGCGCGCTTTGCACCTTGGCGGGCGCACGGTTGATCTCGTCGGCAAGCAGCAGGTTGCAGAACACCGGGCCAAGCGACGTGGCGAACTCGCCGGTCTTCTGGTTATAGATACGCGTTCCGACCAGGTCCGCCGGCACGAGGTCCGGCGTGAACTGGATGCGCCGGAACGAGCCGCGCACCGTCGCGGCGAGCGTCTTCACCGTCAGCGTTTTCGCGAGGCCGGGGACGCCTTCCACCAGCAGGTGCCCGCCCGCCAGCATCGACACCAGCACGCGCTCGAGAAAGTGGTCCTGCCCGACGACGGTCTTCTTCACCTCGTAGAGCACGCGCTCCATGAGGCTCGAGCCTGGTTCCATGTCGTTCCTTTGCTAGAAGGGAGAGAGGCCGATCGCGGAGGCCGCATTCTCGATCGGCACGGCGAAGCCGATGCCGATGAAGACGCGGTTCTCGGTCGGATTGAGAAGGCCGGTGACGATGCCCACGACTTCGCCGTCGAGCGTGACCAGCGGCCCGCCTGAATTGCCCGGATTCACCGCGGCGTCGAACTGGATGAGATTGGTGAGCAGGCGCTTGCCCTCGGGCGAAACATAGTCGCGCTTCAAGCCGGAGACGACGCCGGCCGAGGCCGATGGTCCGATGCCGAAAGGGAACCCGACCGCCACCACGTCGTCGCCGGACTGCAGTCCAGCGGTCGAGCGCATGGTCGCGGGCATTATGTCGTCGGGCAGCTCTTTCGCCTGCAGCACCGCGAGGTCATGCTCGGCGCGCTCGCCCACCACGGTCGCCTCGGCGTCCAGGCCGTCCGAAAAGGTGACGCGGATGCGCCGCGCGCCCTGCACTACATGAAGGTTGGTGAGGATGAGGCCACTGTCGACGATGATGACGCCGGTGCCGCGCTGCCAGTCGGCCTTGCCCGTCTCCATGCCCTTCGTGCCCTCTTCGCCGTCGTCCGCCATGGCGCGCACCGCCACGACCGACGGCAGAATTTTTTCGTAGGCATCGCGCGCCGTGGGCGGCGGCGGCGTGGTCTCGAGGGTGTACTTGATGAGCGCCTGCACGTCCTTCTCGGTGAGGCCGCGCGGCTGAAGGCTCCAGAGCGCCGCGACGAGCGCCACGACGGCGACGGCGAGGACCGGCATCACCAGCTTCCGCCAGGCAATGCGGCGCGCGCCGGCGGCCGGCGGCGCGGCCGGCTTCTCAGGCTGCGCAAGCCGCGTCACCGGGCGTGCCACACGGCCCGGGCGCGCACTGTAGACGGCGGCGCGTCTTCTCATCAACGACCCCGGTTTTAGTGTAACAGTGAAGAAACCGCTAGCTCGGTGATTTCGCCCGCCACCCTGTCATCCGGATGACGCCGGCCGAGCGGCCGGCCAGGTCGGCGAAGCGACTGCTTATTTTGCGCTGACCTTGGTGCCGTAGAGCCGCGCGCGGCTCGCATAGCAGACGGCGCAGCGCACAAGGCCGCCGGACAGCAGCCCGGCCGGCCGGTACTCGTGCAGCAGCGCCGGCCGCACATCGTCGCACACGTCGCAGTAGACGCGTGCTTCGCTGATCATGGTGAAGGCGAGAAAGCCGCAGCGCGAGCAGCGCGCGGCGGTGCCCATCGACGGCTCGCTCGCGACGAAGCGCTCGAACTCGACCGGCTGGATGGCGCGACAGTTCGCGCAGTAGACGTGGCTCGCGTCGATCACACGTTGCGCCTGACGTGGCGGAAGAGCGCGACGCCGGCCACCAGGCCACCGGCGGCGAGCAGCCAGTTGGTCATCGGCATCGCCCGCGCCTTGTGGCGCGTCAGCTCGCCCGCGTGCGGCGCCATGAGCTGGATGCGCCGCTTCATCATGCGCGCGCCGAGCTCGCCCAAGCGCTCGCCGAGCACCCGCTCGGCCTGCGGCAGGAGGATGGTCTCCTCGTCCGCGACGTGATGCATCACCTCGCGCATCAGCTCCATCAGCCACTGGTCGTATTGCGGATCCGCAGGGTCGCCGCTGCGCAGCTGGCCGATGAGCGTGCGCATACGGTCATGTTCCGGAACGAGGCGGCCGACGAGCGCCGTGTCGACGCTGCCCATCGCCGGATAGAAGATTTGCTCTTCCAGCTCGGCGTGCACTTCGATCGCCAGGCACATTGTCGCCACCAGCGCGCGGCGGGTCGCGGGCGCATCGTCCAGCTTGTAACGATGGAATGTAGTAAGCACGCGCGCATGGTCCGCGCGAATCATGTCGGTGGCGCTCGGCGCGATCCTCGTGAGAAGAGTGCTCATGCCTCACGCCTAGCAAGAAGAGGTCCCAGCGCGCGAGCGGCGACAGTCGCCGCGCGCGCGAGGCCCGCGAAGCCGTCGCG
>JAEKLK010000017.1 GCA_019509895.1 Betaproteobacteria bacterium
AGCCCTTGATCGTCTTGGCGAGGATGACGGTGGGCTGGCCCTTGTGCTTCACCGCCGCGGCGTAGGCGGCGTACACCTTGTGCGGATCATGCCCGCCTCGGTTCAGGCGCCAGATGTCCTCGTCGCTCATGCGCGCGACCATCTCTAGCAGCTTCGGGTCCTTGCCGAAGAAATGCTTGCGCACGAAAGCGCCGTCGTTCGCCTTGTAGTTCTGATACTCGCCGTCGACCGACTCCTCCATGACGCGCACCAGGCGGCCTTCCGTGTCGCGCGCGAGCAGCGGGTCCCAGTAGGAGCCCCAGATCACCTTGATCACGTTCCAGCCGGCGCCGCGGAACTCGCCTTCGAGCTCCTGGATGATCTTGCCGTTGCCGCGGACCGGGCCGTCGAGGCGCTGCAGGTTGCAGTTGATGACGAAGATCAGGTTGTCGAGCTTGTCGCGCGCCGCGAGGCCGATCGCACCGAGCGATTCGGGCTCATCCATCTCGCCGTCGCCACAGAACACCCATACCTTGCGGTTGTCGGTCTGCGCCATGCCGCGCGCCTGGAGGTACTTGAGATAGCGCGCCATGTAGATCGCCTGGATCGGCCCGAGGCCCATCGACACCGTCGGAAACTGCCAGTAGTCGGGCATGAGCCAGGGATGCGGATACGACGAAACGCCTTTGCCATCGACCTCGCGTCGGAAATTGAGCAGCCGGTCCTGCGACAGACCGCCTTCCATCAGCGAGCGTGCATAGACGCCCGGCGATGAGTGGCCCTGGAAATAAATCAGGTCACCGCCGTGCCCGTCGCTCGGCGCATGCCAGAAGTGCTGCTGCCCGGTGCCGAACAGCGTGCCGACCGAGGCGAAGCTCGCGAGGTGGCCGCCGAGCTCGTCGTCGTTCCTGTTCGCCTTCGCCACCATCACCATCGCGTTCCAGCGGCAGATCGAGCGGATGCGCTCCTCGAGCGCGACGTTGCCCGGCGAGTGCTCCTCCATGTGCGGAGGAATGGTGTTGACGTACGCCGTGTTGGGCGAGAACGGAATATAGGCGCCGGAGCGCCGCGCCTTGTCGATCAGCCGGTCGAGCAGGTAGTGCGCGCGCTCGGGTCCTTCGCGCTCGAGCACCGCTTCCAGCGCATCGAGCCACTCCTGCGTCTCGAGCGCGTCGGGATCGTTTGCGGCGGGGGATTGCGGGACGGCGGACATGGGCGGGGTATCCAGGTCGGAATGTGTGCTGCGGGAATCGCGGCAAAGCTTACTCAGAAAATGGCGCCAGTGCTAGACTGCGGCCCCCTCATGGCGGCGCGGATTCTCGACGGAAAATCGCTCGCCGCGCAGGTGCGCAGCGCATTGAAGAAGGAAGTCGAGGCGCTTTCGCAGCGCGGCATACGCCCCGGACTGGCCGTCATCCTTGCCGGCGACAACCCGGCCTCGCGTGTCTATGTGCGCAACAAGGTGCGCGCGTGCGAGGAAACCGGCGTGCGCTCGGACCTCTACGAACTGCCGGCCACCGTCAGCGAAGCGGCGCTCCTCGACCGTGTGCTCGCGCTGAACGACGATTCCGCGGTGCACGGCATCCTCGTGCAGCTGCCGTTGCCCAAACAGATCGACCCCCACCGGGTACTCGAAACCATCGCGCCTGCCAAGGATGTGGACGGCTTCCATGAAGCGAACCTGGGCGCGCTTGTGGCAGGCGAACCGCGCATGGTGGCGTGCACGCCGGCGGGCGTCATGCGCCTCCTCGAGCACGCCGGCGTCGCGCTCGGCGGCGCCCACGCCGTGGTCATCGGCCGCTCGAACATCGTCGGCAAGCCGCTCGCGCTGCTGCTCTTGCAGAAGGACGCGACCGTCACCATCTGTCACTCGAAGAGCGGCGGACTCGGTGCGCTCGCCCGCAGCGCCGACGTGCTAGTGGCGGCGGTCGGGCGGCCGAAACTCGTGACCGGCGACATGGTCAAACCGGGCGCCTGCGTCATCGACGTCGGCGTGAACCGGCTCTCCGACGGGTCGCTGTGCGGCGATGTCGATTTCGCTGCCGCCGCGGCCGTCGCGGGCTCGATTACACCGGTACCCGGCGGCGTCGGACCGATGACCATCGCCATGCTGCTTGAAAACTGTGTGCGCGCCGCGCGCGCTATGAGATGAACGCTCCGACCGAAAGACTGAACCCGCTGCTGGACTTCTCCGGACTGCCGCGCTTTAGCGAGCTGAAGCCGGAACACGTTGCCCCCGCCGTCGACACGCTGCTCGCGCAAGGCCGCGAGACCACCGAGCGCGTGCTCGCCGCGCCCGTATCCTGGGATGACTTCGTTGTGCCGCTGGAAGACGCGAACGAGCGCATCGGGCGTGCCTGGGGCCAGGTCGCGCACCTGCACGCGGTGCTCGACAGTCCGGAGCTGCGCGAGGCGTACAACGCCAATCTGCCCAAGCTGACGCAATACTGGACGGAGCTCGGCCAGAACCAGCGCCTGTTCGAAAAGTACAAGGCGCTCGCCGCCTCGCCCGAGTACCCGACGCTCAGCGCAGCGCGGCGCCGCATCATCGACAACGCGTTGCGCGACTTCCGTCTCGGCGGCGCCGAGCTGCCGCCGGAGAGAAAGGTGCGCTACGCCGAGATTCAGGAAGAGCTGGCGCGCCTGGGCTCGCGTTTCTCTGAAAACCTGCTCGACGCCACCAAGGCGTTCTCCATCGTCGTCGACCAGCGGCGCATCGGCGGCATTCCCGACGATGTGCTCGCCGCGGCGCGCGAAGCGGCCGAGAAGGACGGCAAGCAGGGCTGGAAATTCACCCTGCACGCGCCCTCCTACATGCCGGTCATGCAGTACGCCGACGATCGCCAGCTTCGGCAGACGATGTACCGCGAAAGCGTGACCCGCGCCTCGGAGTACGGCAAGCCGGACTGGGACAACACGTCGCTCATCGCCCGCATCGTCGAGCTGCGCCGCGAGCTCGCCCAGGTTCTGGGCTATCGCAACTATGCCGAAGTGTCGCTCGTGCCGAAAATGGCCGAGTCGCCCGAGCAGGTGCTCTCGTTCCTCGAGGACCTCACGCAGCGTGCCCGCGCGTTCGCGGATAAGGACGTCGCGGAGCTGCGCGAGTTCGCGCGCCGCGAGCTCGGGCTCGATCCGCTGGAAGCGTGGGATGTCGCCTACGCCTCCGAGAAGCTGCGCGTAAAGCGCTACGCCTTCTCCGAGCAGGAGGTGAAGCAGTACTTCCCGGAGGACGTCGTCGTCCAGGGATTGTTCAAGGTGGCGGAGGCGCTTTACGGCGTGCGCATCTACCCGGCCGAGGCGCCGAAGTGGCACCCGGACGTGCGCTTCTACGAGCTCCGCGATGCCGCCGGCCAGCGCGTCGGCCAGTTCTACATGGATCTCTATGCGCGCGACACCAAGCGCAGCGGCGCGTGGATGGACGACGCCATCACCCGCCGGCGCAAAGGCACGACGCTGCAGACGCCGGTCGCGTACCTCACCTGCAATTTCTCGCGGCCCCTCAGTTCAGATTCCGGCAATCGCCCCGCGCTCTTCACGCACGACGAGGTGCTGACGCTCTTCCACGAGTTCGGCCACGGCCTGCATCACTTGCTGACGCGCGTGGAGGACCTCGGCGTCTCCGGCATCAACGGCGTTGAATGGGACGCGGTCGAGCTCCCCAGCCAATTCATGGAGAACTTCTGCTGGGAGTGGGACGTCCTGCGGCACATGACGCGCCACGTCGACACGGGCGAGCCGCTCTCGCGCGAGCTCTACGACAAAATGCTCGCTGCGAAGAATTTCCAGAGCGGGCTCGCGATGCTGCGTCAGCTCGAGTTCGCCATCTTCGACATGCGTCTGCACTCCGATCCCCCGGGCGCACGCACTGCCCTCGAGCTCCTGCGCGAAGTTCGCGAGCGAGTCGCCGTGCTGCCCTCGCCCGATTACAACCGCTTCCCGAACAGCTTCTCGCACATCTTCGCGGGCGGCTATGCGGCGGGCTACTACAGCTATAAGTGGGCCGAGGTTCTGTCGGCGGACGCCTACAGCTTCTTCGAGGAGAACGGCGTACTGAACCCGATCGCCGGCGAGCGCTTCCGCGACGAGATCCTCGCCGTGGGCGGCAGCCGCCCGGCGGCCGAATCGTTCCTCGCCTTCCGCGGCCGCGAGCCGCGGGTCGACGCGCTGCTCCGGCATAACGGCATGACCGGCGCCTAGTGCGCCTCGCCAGCTGGAACGTCAACTCGCTGCGCGTCCGGCTGCCGCACCTGCTCGACTGGCTGCGTGAGGCGAAGCCCGACGTCGCCTGCCTGCAGGAGACCAAGACCGAGGATCCAAACTTCCCGGCCAGCGAGCTGCGCGACGCCGGCTACCACGCCGTCTATTGCGGGCAGCGCGCCTATAACGGCGTAGCCATCGTCTCGCGTACGCCGGCCGCCGACGTGGCGCACGGCATCCCCGATTTCCCGGACGATCCGAAACGCTGCATCGCCGGCACGCTCGACGGCGTGCGCATCGTCTGCCTGTATGCGCCGAACGGCGAAGCCCCGGGCACGGACAAGTACGCCTACAAGCTGCGCTGGTACGAGGCGCTCGCGCGCTGGATGAACGAGGGCTTGCCACGCACGCCGAAGCTTGCGCTGCTCGGCGACATGAACGTCGCGCCGGAAGATCGTGACGTGCACGACCCCAAGCGCTGGGCCGGCAAGATCCATGTCTCCGAGCCCGAGCGCGCGGCGCTAAAGAAAGTGACGGACGCGGGACTGGTCGACGCATTCCGCCTCTTTCCGCAGCCCGAGAAATCGTTCTCATGGTGGGACTATCGCCTGCGCGCCTTCGAGCGCGGCTGGGGATTGCGCATCGATCTCGCGCTCGTCTCGCCCGCGCTCGCAAAGCATTGCACGGCGTGCACCATCGACCTCGGGCCGCGCAAGCGCGAACGTCCCTCGGACCACGCGCCGGTCATTCTCGACCTCGATATATGATCGCGTCCGGCAAAGGAGGAGAACGATGAGAAGACGACAGTTCCTGATTGCCGCCACGGCGGTCATGGCGCCATTCGCCGCGCGCGCGCAATCGGCATATCCGTCGAAGCCGATCAACTGGGTCGTGGGCTTCCCGCCGGGCGGCGGCGCCGACGGCGTCACGCGTCTGGTCGCCGCCAAGGTCTCGCAGAACATCGGCCAGCCGGTGATCGTCGAGAACCGCCCGGGGGCGAGCTCGATCATCGCCGCGCAGTACGTCGCGCAGGCTGCGCCCGACGGCTACACGCTCTTCAGCTGCGAGCAGGGCTCGCTCATCTTCAACACCGCGCTTTACTCGAAGCTGCCTTACGACCCGGCGAAGGATTTCGCGCCGATCACCGACATGATCCGCGCACCGATCATCCTCGCGGTGAACCCCAGCTTTCCGGCGAAAGACCTCAAGTCCTTCGTCGACTATGCGCGCAGCCAGCCGGGCAAGCTGAACTACGGCTCGCCGGGGCGCGGGCTCGCGCACCAGCTGGCGATGGAAGCGTTCAAGCAGAAGGCCAAGCTGGAAATCGTCGACGTGCAGTACAAGGGCATCGCGCCGGTGGTGCAAGACGTGGTTGCCGGGCAGATCCCGATCGGCCCGATCGACACGGTGGTCGTGCTGCCGCACCTGCGGAGCGGCAAGCTGCGCGCGCTCGCCTCGTTCTCCGACAAGCGGCTCTCCGTGACGCCCGACGTGCCGTCGATGGGCGAGCTCGGCTACCCCGGTCTCGAGATCGCGCCGATCGTCGGCGTCGCGACGCCGGCAAAGACGCCGCGCGACATCATCGCCAAGCTCAATGCGGAGATCGTGCGCGCGGTGCGCGATCCAGAAGTGAGCGGCAAGCTCTCCGGCCTCGGCCTCGAGATCATCGCCGACACGCCGGAGCAGTTCGCCGCGTTCCTGCAGGAAGAAGGGCGGCGCTGGCTACCCTTCATCCGCTCGCTCAATATCAAGCTGGATTGACGTAGCGCTTCTTCGACTCGCGAATCATTTCGAGGAGCGCCTTCGCCGGGTCGCGGCCCTCGCGCTTGGCGCGCTCCTTGGTGTCCACCCACTTCCGGAGATCGTCGTAGCCCTGCTCGGTGTGTCGATTCCACTGCGGGTCGTGCGGCACCGTTAGCTCCAGGCGGATGCCGTTCGGGTCGTGGAAGTAGATGCTCTCCAGCATGCCCTTGTGGTCCACCGGCCCGAGCACCTCGACGCCATTGTTCGCCAGCCAGTCGCGCCAGCGCCGTAGCTCCTCGCCGTCCTTCGCCTGTAGCGCCATGTGGTCGAACACCTCGTACGCCGGGTGCGCCGGCTTGGCGCGCGGCGGCAGGTCGGCCACTTCGAAAAAGGCGATGGTCGAGCCGTCCGCCATGCGGAAGAAGATGTGGAAGTACGGGAAGTTGTCGCCGGTCGAGGGAACGTGGTCGTCGAAGATGGTGCTCGCGAGCTCCATTCCAAGGATGCGCGTATAGAAGTCGGCGGTAGCGGCGACATCGTGCGTCACGTAAGCCGCATGGTTGAGCATGCGCGGCGTAAGCATTGCTGGTGTTGACATGAGAGACCTCCTAGACGGTGGCAGCGATGCGGCTCTCGACCTGCGGCATGACTTCGCGCGCGAGGAGCGTCATCGAGCGCTCGACCAGCGCCGGATCCAGCGCGCCGAAGTTGTGCATCGTGGCGACGTGGCGGATACCCATCTCGTGCAGCTGGCACATCTTCTCGGCCACGTTCTCCACGGAGCCGAACAGGTTGATGCCGTTGGCGATGATGTCCTCGTAGACGTGCTTCTTCGCGTACAGGCGCGTATCGACGTACAGGTCGTACGCCTCCTTCGCCTGCTGCTTCGCTTCCTCGTCGGAGCGGGCGACGTAGGTATGCAGCGTGAACACATGATCGTCATCGTCCTGCGGCATGCCGGCCTCGGCGCGGCCCTTGCGGTACTCGGCCATCATCGTGCCGATATCGGCGAAGTCTTTGCACGACGCATACGGCACGGTGAAGATGCGGTTCTTCTGCTTGCCGACGTGGTAGGCGGCCTCGCGCGCCAGCACCGCAACATAGATGGGCGGCACACGGCCCTCGTGCGGCCGGACGTTGAGCACCACCTTGTCGCTCGCGGAGAACTGTCCTTTGTACGCGAGCGTCTCGCCCGCCATCAGGCGCTTGACGATGTCGAGGTTCTCGTTGAAGCGGTCGCGCTTTTCCTTGGGCTCCTTGCCATAGCCGACGAACTCGTGGGCGAGGTAGCCCGAGCCGACGCCGAACACCAGGCGCCCGCCGCTCATCATGTCGACCATCGAATAGGTCTCCGCAATGCGACGCGGATCGTGGAAGGTCAGGATGGAAATCGCGGTACCCAGGCGAATGCGCCGCGTGCGCTGCGCGAGCGCCGAGAGCATCACGGCCGGATCGGGCACCACGCCGTATTCGTGGAAGTGGTGCTCGGCGCAGAAGAACGTGTCGTAGCCCAGGCGCTCGGCCAACTCGCACGAATGGATCACCTGCTGATAAAGCTGCGGCACGGTGCGCGCGAGCTTCGGGTAGTGGTCGTTGACGGAGAACAGCGAGTAGCGCATGGCACTCCAAATGGAATTACAATATGTGTAACGAATTTTACTAATCGAAACTATAATCGTGCAAGCCGCCCGGCAGCGCGCCGGCATCAATTCGCTCGAGGTCGGCCTGCGCCTGGCGAAGGTGCTTGCCGAGGACGGTCTGCCGCTGCCGCTGAAAGACCTCGCCGCGCGCGCGCATATGCCGCCGGCCAAGGCGCACCGCTATCTTGTCAGCCTGATCCGCGCCGGCCTCGCCGAGCAGGATCGCGAAGGCAGCCGTTACCGTCTCGGGCCGCTCGCGATTGAGCTCGGTCTCGCCGCGCTCGGCGCCATGGATGTCATCAAATTCGGCGCCGAGATCATTGCGGAGCTTTGCGCCGAGGTTGACGAGACGGTGCTGCTCGCGATCTGGGGCAACAAGGGTCCGGTGGTCGCGCGCTGGGAAGAATCGTCGCGGCCGGTAGCAACTAACGTGCGGGCAGGCTGGGTGATGCCGCTCGCCAATTCCGCCACCGGCCGACTGTTCGCCGCTTACCTACCCACTGCACTG
>JAEKLK010000018.1 GCA_019509895.1 Betaproteobacteria bacterium
TAACGCGCCGGCTCTGTTGGAACGATTGTCCGAGGCGACCAACGGCCACGGGAACGTTGCCCTCGGCGTCCTGCCGCTCAAGAACCTCTCCGGCGATACCGGCGACGACTACTACGCGGACGGTATGACTGAAGCGCTCATCACGGAGCTCGGGAAGATCGGACGCTTGCAGGTCCTCTCATTCCAGACGATGAGTCATTACCGGAAGACTACGAAGCAATTGGCGGAGATCGCGCGCGAGCTGCGGGTGGATGCACTCGTCGAAGGATCGATCGTGCGGTCCGGCAACCGGGTGAGGATTACGGCAAAGCTCTTTCAAGCGGCACCAGAGCGACAGCTCCTGTCGGAAAGCTACGAATTCGATGCGCGTGATGTGCTGGCGGTGCAGGCGGAGGTGGCCCGAGACGTCGCCACCAGGACCAGAGTCAGGCTCACAACGCAGGAGGAATCCCGGCTAGCTAGCGCGCGCCGCATCGACCCTGAAGCGTACGAAGCCTACCTTCTTGCCCGCGCATACTCCTCCAGAACGGGAGGAGGTTTGAAAGCGGAGGAGTATTACAAGACCGCGATCGCCCGGGATCCCACGTACGCGCCAGCGTATGCGGGTTTGGCGGAACTTTACGCTGCCGGAAACCTCATGTACGAGTTTCGAGTCCCGAAAGCAACACGCGCGAGGGGTCGCCAATTGGCCGAAAAGGCGCTTGCTCTTGACGCTAGCCTCGTTGAGGCCCATACGGCTCTAGCACGGATGGCACAACAGGATTGGGATTGGCCTGGCGCCGAGCGCGCCTATCGCCGGGCGACCGAGGTAAATCCCAGTTACGCGCTGGCGCGCATCTGGTACGCGATGTACCTCTACGCGATGGAACGATTTGATGAAGCCGTGGTGCAGGCCAGGCGAGCGCAACAGCTGGATCCGGCTTCGGCCCTCGTCAATACGTGGGCAGGGACGGCGTACTCTTTCACCGGTCGTGAAGATGAAGCTGTCGCGAGCTGGCAGCGCGCACTCGAGCTGGACCCGAAGTACGCCAACGCGACCTTGGCGTTTGCTCGCAGCTACGTGACGCAGCAGAGGCATCAAGAAGCGATTGCACTGCTCAACAGCGGCTTGACCTACAACCCCAAACATACTTTCTTGCTCGGTGCGCTCGCGCACGCTTACGCGCGCAACGGGCGGCGCGCTGAGGCGCACAAGATCGTCGCCGACCTCGAGCTAAGACACGCAAGCGGCGAGATATTCCCGCCTTTTGGGCTCATCTGGGCCTATGCGGGCCTCGAGGAGTATGACCATGCGTTCGCTTGGCTGAACGTGGCCTACGACGATCAGCGTGACCGAATGGTCTGGATAAAGGTGGATCCGCTGCTTGCACCGCTGCGCGGCGATCCGCGCTTTGACGAGATCGTGCGGCGGATGAACATGCCAACGAAGATCGCTTCGTCGCGATAGGGGCTGCGGCACAACAGAACTGGCCCACCTCCTTCTCCGCACAGGGAGAAAGCGATGCGCAGGAAGCGGCTCTCCGCGATTCTTGCAAGCGCCTATGCGCTTTCTGGGACAGCACTCGCGCAGAGCGATGAGGATGTGCCATCTCGATTCGAGGTCTATGGGCGCATCAACGTCACATACGAGCGCTTCAGTGGGACAGGTTTACCAACTACGGGAAATGTCTTCGATACGGGGTCGCGTATCGGCTTCCGCGGCCGCAGAGATCTAGGAAGCCGGTTAGCGGCTTTCTTTCAGCTCGAATCCCGCACCAGGGTTGATGACGGCACGTCGGAGTGGGCAAGCCGTGGCAGCTTTGTCGGCCTGCAGACTCCTTTCGGTACGGGACGCCTGGGTCGCACGGTCGGACCCGTCTATCGTGCGACTTACGAGTACATCGGTGTGTTCAATGGTAACGGCGGCACCTCTGCCGATGCCTTCACGCCGGGTACGGTCACAGGCTTTCAGTCCTTCATGAACAACACGGCGTGGTATACAAGCCCGAGCTTCGGCGCAGTCAAGTTGGAGGCGGCGTACTCCCGTCTTGGCGAGACACCGCTTCCCGGAATGTCACAGCCCCGTCATGTGGGCGTCGTCGCAGTCTATGACACGCCGACTTTGCATCTGGCCGCATCGCGTGCCGAAACTCGCAACACGACAAACCTCGGAGATGGAACGCCGAATCTGGATATCGCGTACACGATCGGTGGTCTGTACACGATGAAAGCACTCGTAGTCGGCGCACTTTATGACCGGGCGACAAGCAAGCTACTGGTGGACGAAGCCAAGCGCACTCACGTCCGCTTCGTCGCGATGGTCCCAGCGGGTCCGCACGAGTTCCACCTTGACGTGGGCCGCGTCAATCACCGTTTGGATGCCAAGCTAAGCGACGACGGAGCTAGTCAACGGACGCTCGGATACGCCTACAACTTCGATCCGCGGACGAGGATTTATGGCTTCTATACAGTCGTGGATAACGACAACAACGGGAATTACGGATTTCGCACCCACCTGCCGGGCGTAGATAACAAATCGACCGCGGTGGGCATGCGCTACATTTTCTAGAGCACGGACGCGCGAGAGCTGCAGCGCTCGATGCTCTATCGCCGCGTTAATCGGCCTTGATGCCTGCCGCCTTCACTGCGTCGCGCCAGATCGGCGCTTCGCGACGCACGACTTCCGAGAACTCCGCCGGCGTGTTGCCAAGCGGCTCGACGCCGATCTTGCGCAGGCGCTCGGCTGTGGCGGGCTCGCGCACGGCCTGCGCAATTACGTGCGCGGCGCGCTCGATGATTGGCTGCGGCGTGCCGGTCGGCGCGAGGTAGCCGTTCCAGGTGCCGGTGGAGAAGCCGGGATAGGTCTCGGCAATCGCCGGAACGTCCGGAAGCTGCGGCGTGCGCTTGGCGCTCGAGACGCCGAGCATGCGGACGTTGCCGCTTTGCGAGTGCTGGATCAGCTCGGAGGCGTTGCCGAAGTACATCTGCACCTGGCCGCCTACCAGATCGGCGACCGCCTGCGCGCCGCCCTTGTACGCGACGTGCGTCATATCGAGCCCGGCGCGCGCCAGGAAGAGCGCGGCGGTGAGATGCGTGACCGTGCCCGCGCCCGCCGAGGCGAAATTGAGCTGCCCCGGGCGCGCCTTCACATAATCGACGAATTCCTTCACTGTGGCCGCCGGCACGGAAACGTGCGTGCCAAGGACGAACGGATTGGTGCCGACGATCGAGATCGGCGCGAAGTCCTTGAAGGGATCGAAGTTCACTTTCTGCACGAGCGGCAGCGTGAACTGCGGCGAGGCAGCGAAGAAGAGCGTGTAGCCGTCTGCAGCGCTCTTGGCGACGAACTCGGCGGCGATGGCGCCGCCGGCGCCGACCTTGTTCTCCACCACGAATGGCTGAGCGAGGAGCGCGTTCAGGCGCTCGGAGACGATGCGGGCCTGGGTGTCGGTGTTGCCGCCGGCGACGAAGGGGACGATCACTTTGACGGGCTTCTGTGGCCAGGACTGCGCCTGAGCCACCGCAAGCGGCGCGAGCGCGCCGATGAGGAGGAGGTGGTGGAAGCGCATCAGATCATCGCCGAGCCGCCGTCGACCACCATGGTCTGGCCGGTCATGAAGGCCGCGTCTTCGCTCGCGAGGAAGCTGACCGCGCCGACCAGGTCCTCCGGCTTCTCGTCGCGCGCGATGGCGCGCGTGCGGCGCGTGACCTCGCCCTGGCGCACATGCTGCTCGTGCTTCGCCACGTTCTCGGAGAGCGTGAAGCCGGGCGCGAGCGCGTTCACCGTGATGCCGTCGCCACCCAGCTCGCGCGCCAGGCCGCGCGTCATGGCGATTACCGCGCCTTTGCTGGCGATGTAGTGCAGGAAGAGTGGCACACCCTTGAGCGGTGCGCCGGAGGCGAGGTTGACGATGCGGCCGTAGCCCCCTTTCCTCATGTGCGGCACGCAAGCCCGGCAGCAAAGGAAGACGCCGAGCGTGTTCACCTCCATTACCTGGCGCCATTCGGCGGGCGGGATCTGCTCGAAGGGGCGTAGCGCGAGGGTGCTGAAGAGTGCGGCGTTATTGACGAGGATGTCCACGCGCCCGAATGCCTTGACTGTCTCGGCAGCCATGCGCTCGACGTCGCGCTCGTTCGCGACGTCGACCTGCAGGCCGAGCGTACGGGCATCGGTCGCTCTGGCGATCTCGGCTGCGGCGACGTCGTAGTTGCGCACATCGGCGACCACCACCGCGGCGCCGTCCTTCGCAAGGCGCAGGCCGATCGCTTTGCCGATGCCGCTGCCGGCGCCGGTGACGATCGCCACCTTGCCCTTCAACCGGTCCATACCAAATCCTTGTAGGTCACCTTGCGCGCCAGGAGTCCGAGCGAGCGCGCGAACTGGTTCATCGCATCGATGGTCGGCGCGGTGATCGCCGGGTCGTAGAACGGCGCATCGCGGCGAATGAGCTCGGCGATGAGCTCCGCTTCCTGCGGCGGAAAGTGCTTGCGGCCGATCTCGGTCGCCCGCTCGGGCTCGCGCTTCAGCACGCGTTGTGCTTCGACTACCGCCTGGCGCGCCGCCATGGCGAGTTGCGGCCGCTCGCGCACCGTCTTCTCGGTACAGATGAGTGCCGGGAAGGTATAGCCCTTCACCTCCTCGCTCTCCTGACGCCGCGCATCGAGGATCACGGTGCCGACGCCTTCACGTACGGCGATTTCGGCGCCCATGCCGTTCGCCCAGAAGCCGTCGATCTGGCCCTCGGCGAGCGCGCGGGCGGCGGCGAGCCCGAAGGAAGCCTTTTCGCCCACCGCGCCCGGCACGGGGCCGATCTGCACCTCGGTGACGCCGGCACGCTTGAGGAGCTGCTTCAGCCCGTCGACCGGGCCCGGGGCGGCACCGATGCGCCGACCCTTGAGCACGCTCAGGTCGCCGCGCTTCGGCTCGAGGTCGTTGCGCACGACGAGGAACCAGTACATGTGCTGCGCCAGCGCGCACAGCAGCTTGGCGCCATGCCAGTCCTTGAAGGCATAGAGGGCCGCGTGCGCGGCGCCGCCGACGAAGTCGAGCCGGCCTTCGCGCAGTTCCTCGTAGGTCTTGGTCACCGGGTAGAGAAGCTCGATGGTCGCGTCGGGCAGGAAGCCGAGCTCCACCGCGGCGATCGCCGGAAAGTAGGAGGGCGAGACGAGATCGGGAATGGCGACGCGCACGCTCATGCGAGGCGCTCCGCGATCCAGCGCGCGGCGGCGAGCGTGCGCGCATCGTCACCGATGCGGCCGATCACCTGCAGGCCGAGCGGCATGCCGCTATCGCTCCGGCCGGCGGGCACCGCGACGCACGGCGTGTGTAGAAGGGTCCAGACGACATTCATCGCTACATCCCCTGTGGAAGAAAGTCCGAGCGGCGCCTCGCCGGTCGCGGCCGGCGCAAGCAGCACGTCGTAGTCGGCAAGTGCAGCAGCAAAGTCGGCGCGGCAGTCGGCCGCGTGCGCTTGTGCCCGCGCATAGTCGCGCGGGTCGAGCGCGAAGCCGTCGGCGCAGCGCTGGCGCAGCATGGGATCGAGCTTGTCGGGAAAACGGGTGAACTCGTCGGCCAGGCTGCGCGCCACTTCGTACCAGAGGATCGCGGTGTGGCTTTCGCGCAGGCCGCGGAAGCGTGCCGGCAGCTCGAATTCCGGCGCATCGAGCGTGCGCCGAGCTTCCTCGAGCGCGCGGCGCATCTCCGGCTGCACGCGATCCCATTCGTAGGTGCGGCACACGCCGATGCGCGGCGGGCGCTCGAGCGTCGCTTCCAGATCAGTGCGATTGGTCAGCGCGCCGGCAAAGAACGCGACGTCTTCGACGCTGCGCGCGTAGACGCCCACGGTGTCGAGCGAATCGGCGCCCGGCTTGAGCCCGGCGCGCGGCAGCACGTTGTAGGTCGGCTTGTAGGCGAAGATGCCGCAATAGGAGGCCGGGCGGATGAGCGAGCCCGCGGTCTGCGTGCCGAACGCGAGCGGCACCATGAAGTCGGCGACCGCGGCGGCCGAGCCGCTGGAGGAGCCGCCGGGCGTGCGCGCCGGGTCGAGCGGATGGCGCGTCTGCCGCGGCACGAACGTGGCGAACTCCGCCGTGACCGTCTTGCCGAGGATCGTGCCGCCGGCGCGCCGCGTGAGTGCGACCACCGCCGCGTCGCCGCGCGGCCGGTAGCCGGCATAGATCGGCGAGCCGTAGGCGGTCGGCATGTCGTGCGTGTCGAAGATGTCCTTCACGCCCACCGGCACGCCGCGCAGCGGCGCCGGCGAATCCTTCGGCGTGGGAAGCTCGCGCGCAAGGTAGGCCCAGGCCTTGACCGTCGGCTCGCGCTCGGCGATGCGCTCATGGCAGCTGGCGATCAGCGTTTCCGCGCCGAGCTGCCCTCGTTCGATCAGGCGCGCCGCCGCTTTCGCGCCCAACCGGAAAGCTTCCTGCATCGCCTCAGTATAATCGCCGCCCCCCATGCCCGCGCGCGAAATCGTGGTCGTCGGCGCCGGACCGGTCGGCACGGTCGCCGCGCTCGCATGTGCGCGCCTGGGTCATCGCGTGACGCTGCTCGAGGCGGAGGAGCGGGTGAACGACAGCCCGCGCGCGTCGACCACGCAGCCGCCGACGCTCGAGATCCTGGCCGAGCTCGGCCTGATCGACGAGTACATCGCGCAGGGGCTGATGGCGCCGATTTTCCAGTTCTGGGACCGGCCCAGCCTTCGCCTGATCGCGGAGTTCGACTTCGACCGATTGCGCGGCGAGACCGCGTATCCGTTCGTCGTGCAGACCGAGCAGCATAAGCTCGCCAACATGGGCCTCGCTCGCCTGCGAGCCATGAGCAATGCGACGGTGCGCATGGCGACGCGCGTCGAGGGCCTCGCTCAGGATGCGAGGAGCGTGACGCTGCAGACGACGGCGGGCGAGCTGCGCGCCGACTACGTCATCGGCTGCGACGGCGGCCGCAGCACCGTCAGGAAGAACCTCGGCATCGAGTTCGAGGGCTTCACCTGGCCGGAGCGCTTCCTGGTAATCACGACGCCGTTCGATTTTGCCGCGGCGCTGGGCTGCTGCTACCGCAACTACATGGCCGATCCGCACGAATGGACCAACCTCTTCAAGGTCGCGGGGGACGACCTGAAGGGCCGCTGGCGCGCCGTTTTCAATACGCGCGAGGACGAGAGCGATGAAGAGGCGCTCTCCGATGTCGCGGTGCGCGCGCGCCTCGGGCGCATCCATGTGCCGATGGAAAGCCGCGACTACCTGCATCTCAACCTCTACAACGTGCACAAGCGCGTCGCGAAGCAGTTCCGCCGCGGGCGCGTGTTCCTGTGCGGCGATGCGGCGCACGTGAATAACCCGATCGGCGGCCTCGGCCTCAACTCGGGCATTCACGAGGCGTGGGACCTGGCGCAGCTCCTGTCGCGCGAGGGCGCCGATCTCGACGACTACGAGCGGCGCCGGCGGCCGCTCAACATCGAGTATGTGCAGGAGCAGACGATCGCGAACAAGCGGCGCCTCGAAGAGACCGATCCGGCGCTGCGCGAGCAGCGCTTCGCCGAGCTCGCGCGCATGGCCGACGATCCGGTGCGACACAAGGCGTTCCTGCGTCGCGCCTCGCTTCTCGAGAGCGTGCGGCGCTTAAAATGAGCCGATGAAATTCGGCATCAATTTCTTCCCGTCTTTCCGCCCGGAAGACAGCAGCACCGCCGATTACTACGACCAGTGCCTGCGGCTTGCGGCCCGAGCCGACGAGCTCGGCTACTCGAGCATCAAGACGGTCGAGCATTCCTTCTACGATTACGGCGGCCATTCGCCCAACCCGTGCGTCTTCCTGTCCGCGGTCGCCGCGCGCACACAGCGCATCCGGCTCATCACCGGCGCGGTGATCCCGGCGTTCCACCATCCGGCGCATCTCGGCGGCGACCTGGCGATGCTCGACAACATGAGCAAGGGCAGACTCGACGCGGGATTCGGGCGCGCTTTCCTGCCAAAGGAGTTTGAGGTCTACGGCGTGCCGATGTCCCAGTCGCGCGAGCGCTTCGAGGAGGCGATCGGCATGATCCGGCGCGTGTGGACGGAAGAGCG
>JAEKLK010000019.1 GCA_019509895.1 Betaproteobacteria bacterium
CAGCGCGCACGCGATCACCAGCAGCAGAAAAATGGTGACAGTCACCATTTTTTTGCTCATACCCGAGTCACCTGGACGCTGCCGAAGAACCCAGACGGACGCACGAGCAGCACGCCGACGATCAGCACCAGCGCGACAACCAGCTTCAGCTCGTTGCCGATGACGAAGGCGCCGAGCAGGTTCTCGAGCACGCCGACCACCAGGCCGCCGACCACCGCACCGCCCGGACTATCGATGCCGCCGAGGAGCGCCGCGGCGAACGCGTAGAGCAGGATGCCGGCCATCATGTTCGGATCGAGATACACGATCGGCGCCACCATCATTCCCGCCACCGCGCCGACCGCCGCGGCGAGGCCCCAGCCGAGCGCCAGCATCCAGCCGACGCGGATGCCGACGAGGCGGCTGGAGACCGGGTTCTGCGCCGCGGCGCGCATCGCCAGGCCGAGCGGCGTGAAGCGGAAGAACAAGTAGAGGAGCGCAAGCACAATAAGCGTGACCAGCAGCGCGCCCACCTGGTGCGGCGACATGTAGCGGATGCCGAGCGCGCCGGGGAACGGGCTCGGGAAGCTCTTGATGGTGTAGCTGAAGATCCAGCCGGCAACGCTATTCAGGATGACGAGCAGGCCGATGAACACCACTACCACCGCGAGAACGGGCGCGTTCTCCACCGGGCGGATCACCAGGCGCTCGAGCAGTACGCCGAGCACGAAGGCGATGCCCACGGTCAGGAAGAACGCCGGCCAGTAGCCGAATCCGGCGTTGATCAGGCTCCAGGCGATGTAGGTGGCGAACATTGCCATCTCGCCCTGCGCGAAGTTCACGAGATGCGTCGCCTGGTAGATCATGACGAGCGCGAGCGCAAGGCTCGCATAGATGCCACCGTTGGAAAGCCCGGCGAGCACCTGGAGAAGGACGGCTTCCATCAGTAGCCGAGGTAGGCGCGCCGCACTGCGTCGTCGCTCTTGATGTCCGCCGCGCTACCGTGGAGCACCACGCGACCGGTCTCGATGACGTAGGCGCGTTCGGCGAGATTGAGCGCCATGGCCGCGTTCTGCTCGACCAGCATGAGCGCAACGCCGGATTCGGCGTTGATGGTGCGCAGGATGGAAAAGAGCTCGCGCACCACCAGCGGCGCGAGGCCGAAGGAGGGCTCATCGAGCAGCATGAGCTTCGGCCTGAGCATCAGCGCCCGCGACACTGCGAGCATCTGCTGCTCGCCGCCTGAGAGCGTGCCGGCCTGCTGGCGCGAGCGCTCCTTGAGCCGCGGGAAGTAGCCGTAGACGCGCTCGAGGTCCTGCGCCACCTGCGTCTTGTCGCGGCTCGTGTAGGCGCCCAGGCGCAGATTTTCCTCCGTCGTGAGATGCAGGAAGGTGCCACGCCCATCGGGCACGTGCGCGATGCCCAGGCGCACGACGTCCTCGGTGCGCCAGCCCTCGATGCGCCGGCCGGCGAAGCGCACTTCGCCCTCGGTGCGCACCATGCCGCAGAGCGCGCGCAGCGTCGTCGTCTTGCCCGCACCGTTGGCGCCGAGGAGCGCGGTGATCGACTTCTCCTCGAGCCGGAAGTCGATGCCGTGCAGCACGCGCGTCTGGCCGTAGGCGGCGCGCAGCCCACTCACTTCGAGGAGCGCGCTCAGGCGGGCGCTCCCAGATAGGCCCGCACCAGCTCGGGATGGCTGCGCACCTCCGCCGGCGTGCCTTCGGCAATGCGCTTGCCGAAGTTGAGCGCCACGACCCAGTCGGACAGGCTCATCAGGAGCTGCATGTGATGCTCCACCACCAGCACCGTCAGCTTCAGCCGCTCGCGCAAGGTGCGGATCAGCGCGCCGATCGCGCCGACCTCCTCGTGATTGAGGCCGCTCGCCGGCTCGTCGAGCAGCAAGAGCTTCGGCTGCGAGGCGAGCGCACGCGCGAGCTCCACGCGCTTCTGCGTGCCGAAGGGCAGCGCGGCCACCGGCGCGCCGGCGACACGCTCGAGCCCGAGGAGCGCGATCAGCTCGCGCGCCTTGTCGCGCGTCTCGGCGTCGGCGCGCACCGCCACCGGCAGGCGCAGCGCGTTGGCAAAGAAGCCGCCGCGGCTTTGCGCGTGTCGCCCGACCATGACGTTGTCGAGCACGCTCATCGTGCGAAAGAGCGCGACGTTCTGGAAGGTGCGCCCAATGCCCAGCGTGACGACCTCGTGGCGCGCGAGGCCGAGAAGCGACGTGCCGTCGAAGCGGATGTCGCCCCGGTCACACGGATAGAGCCGCGAGATGCAGTTGAAGAGGGTGGTCTTGCCGGCGCCGTTCGGGCCGATCAGGCCGACGATGCGGCCGGGCGCGACGTCGAAGGACACGCCGTCGAGCGCGACGATGCCGCCGAAGCGCACGGCAACATCCTGCACGCGCAGCAGCGCCTGCTCGGGCTCCGCCAAGGATCCTCCTCCTTTGCTTTTAATTCTACCGAGATAGAATCGTTCTCCCCTCGGAGACCGCAATGAGCGAAGTCGCTCCCTACGCCGTCCGCGACGGCGTCGCCGTCATCACGCTGAACAATCCGCCGGTGAACGGGCTGGGCAACGCGCTGCGCGCCGGCATCCTGGCGGGCCTGCAGCGCGCCGCGGCCGATGCGCAGGTCAAGGCGGTAGTGCTGATCGGCGCCGGCAAGGCCTTTTCAGGTGGCGCCGACATCCGCGAGTTCGGCAAACCGCGCGAGAAGCCCGATCTGCCGGACGTCAACGACTTCCAGGATTCGCTCTCGAAGCCCCTGGTCGCCGCGATCAGCGGCTTCGCGCTCGGGGGCGGCCTCGAGCTTGCGCTCGCCTGCCATTACCGCATTGCCGCACCGAAGGCGCAGCTCGGCCTGCCGGAGGTCAAGCTCGGCATCCTGCCGGGCTCGGGCGGCACCCAGCGCCTGCCGCGCATCGTGCCGGTGTCGAAGGCGGTGCAGATGATGACCACCGGCAATCCCATCAGCGCCGAAGAGGCGCTGCAGCTCGGCCTCGTGGACGAGATCGTTCAGAACGGCGACCTGCTCGATGCTGCCGTCGTCTATGCCAACAAGCTGGTCGCGGAGCGCAAGCCGCTTCGCCGCATCCGCGACCTGCAGGCGAAGGCCGACGTCGACCTGAAAAAGGTGCGCGAGGACGTGGCCAAGGCCTCGCGCGGCTATCCCGCGCCGCTCGAGATCGTCGCCTGCGTGGAAGCCGCGGTTTCCAAGCCCTTCGACGAAGGCCGCAAGGTCGAGCGCGAGCGCTTCGCCCATCTCGTCAACACCACCGAATCGGCGGCGCTGCGCCATGCTTTCTTCGCCGAGCGGCAGACCACCAAGATTCCCGACGTACCCGAAGACACACCCGCGCGGCCGATCAAGAAGGCCGCGGTGATCGGCGCGGGCACCATGGGCGGCGGCATCGCGATGTCGTTCGCGAACGCCGGCATCCCGGTCACCGTCACGGACTCGACGCGCGAGGCGCTCGAGCGCGGATTGCAGCGCATCCGGGAGAACTACGCCGGCACCGTGCAGAAGGGCCGGCTCAAGCAGGAGGATATGGACAAGCGCATGGCGCTCATCCAGCCGACGACCGATCTCAACGCGGTGCGCGACGCCGACATCGTCGTCGAGGCGGTGTTCGAGCGCATGGACGTGAAGCAGGAGCTCTTCCGCAAGCTGGACGGCATCGCAAAGCAGGGCGCCATTCTCGCAACCAATACGTCGACGCTCGACGTCAACAAGATCGCCGAGGCGACCAAGCGCCCGCAGGAAGTGATCGGCACGCACTTCTTCTCGCCCGCCAACGTCATGCGCCTGCTGGAAGTGGTGCGCGCGGACAAGACCGCGAAGGACGTGCTGGCCACCACGATGAAGCTCGGCAAGACGCTGAAGAAGGTGCCCGTGGTGAGCGGCGTGTGCGACGGCTTCATCGGTAATCGCATGCTGGAGAAGTACGTGCAGCAATCGCTTTTCTTGTTGGACGAAGGCGCGACGCCCGCGCAGATCGACGGCGCGCTCGCGAAATGGGGCATGGCGATGGGTCCGTTCACCATGTATGACATGGCGGGCAACGACATCGGCTGGGAGATCCGTAAGCGCCGCGCGAAAGAGCGGCCGGACTTCGTCTACGGCAAGTTCGCAGACCGCATCGCGGAGAAGGGCTGGTTCGGACAGAAGACCGGCCGCGGCTGGTATCGCTACGAGCCGGGTAGCCGCAAGCCGATTCCCGACCGCGAGGTCGAGGAGATGCTGTCGCAGTACCGCAAGGACGCCGGCTTCAAGACGCGCGCCATCGCCGAGGAGGAAATAGTAGAGCGCTGCATCTACGCGCTCGCGAACGAAGGCGCGCACATCCTGGAGGAAGGCATTGCGTTGCGCGCCTCCGACATCGACATGGTGTACCTAACGGGCTACGGCTTTCCGCCCTACCGCGGCGGGCCGATGTTCTATGCCGATACGGTCGGCCTCGACAAGGTGCTGGCCGCGATCGAGCGCTTCCAGAAGGGCTACCACGGCGAGCAATGGAAGCCCGCGCCGCTGCTCGCCAAACTCGCCAAGGCAGGAAAACGATTCAACAGCTAGAGGCGGATGCCGACCATACTCAGCCACGCCGCGGTGCCGCTGGCACTGCGGCTTGGCGTCGGCGGCAAAGCGGTCCCGGCACGATTGCTGGCCTGCGGAGCGATCGCCTCCATGCTTCCCGATCTGGACGTCGTCGGCATGCGCTTCGGCGTCGCGTACACCTCGGACTTCGGTCACCGTGGCTTCACGCATTCAATTTTCTTTGCCGCCTTGGTGGCGCTCGCCTGCGCCTGTTTCTATCGGCGGTTGCGGAGCGGGTTCCTGGGCGCATTCCTATTTCTGTTCGCAGCAATGGCGTCGCATGGGCTGCTCGACACGCTTACCAACGGCGGCAGGGGCATCGAATTGCTCTGGCCATGGACGAGCGATCGCTATTTCGCGCCGATGCGGCCGATCGAAGTCTCGCCGCTTGGCATTCGCGCGTTTTTGTCGCCGCGGGGCGCGCAAGTGCTGCAATCGGAGGTAATTTGGGTTTGGCTGCCGGCGCTCGCTGCCGGCCTGGCGCTCCTCGCGGCGCGCCGACGATGAATCTGACCGAGGAGGATGTGCCATGGAAGCAGTGATTGTCTCGACCGCGCGCACGCCGCTCTGCAAGAGCTGGAAAGGCGCGCTCAACATGACGCACGGCGCCAAGATGGGCGCGCACGTGGTGCACGCGGCGATGGACCGCGCGAAAGTCGACTGCCAGGAGGTCGACGACGTGATCATCGGCTGCGCCAACCCGGAGGGCGCCACCGGCTGGAACATCGCGCGCCAGATCGCGCTGCGCGCCGGCTGCCCTATCACCACCCCCGGCATGACGGTCAACCGCTTCTGCTCCTCCGGGCTGCAGACCATCGCGCTTGCGGCGCAGCGCATCATCGCCGGCGAGGGCGACATCTTCGTCGCGGGCTGCATCGAGTCGATCTCGCTCGTGCAGAACGAGATGAACAAGCATCATTTCCAGGACGAGTGGCTGCACCGGCACAAGCCGGAGATCTACTGGCCGATGCTGCAGACCGCCGAATACGTCGCGCGCCGCTACGAAATCACCCGCGAGGACCAGGACCGCTACGGCGTGCAGAGCCAGCAGCGCGCCGCCAAGGCGCGCGCCGAAGGCAAGTTCAAGGACGAGATCGTGCCGATCACCGTGAAGATGAAGGTGATCGACAAGAATACCGGCCAGGAATCGATGCGCGAGGTGATCGCCTCCGACGATGAAGGCATCCGGCCGGATACCACTTATGAAGGCGTATCGCAGATAAAGCCGGCGATCGAGGGCGGCGTCATCACCGCCGGCAACGCCAGCCAGTTCTCCGACGGCGCCTCGGCCTGCGTGGTGATGAGCGCCGAGGAGGCGTCGCGCCACGGCCTGCAGCCGCTCGGCATCTTCCGCGGCTTCGCGGTCGCCGGCTGCGATCCGAAGGAGATGGGCATCGGGCCGGTGTTCGCCGTGCCGAAGCTCCTCGAGCAGACCAAGAAGAAGGTCGAGGACATCGATCTCTGGGAGCTGAACGAAGCGTTCGCCGTGCAGGTGCTCTACTGCCGCGACCGGCTGCACATCCCGAACGAGCGGCTGAACGTCAACGGCGGCGCCATCGCCCTCGGCCATCCGTACGGCATGAGCGGCTCGCGTCTCGTCGGCCACGCGCTGATCGAAGGCAAGCGCCGGCGCGCCAAGCTGGTGGTGGTCACCATGTGCATCGGCGGCGGCATGGGCGCGGCCGGCATGTTCGAGGTGGTGAACTGATGCGGGCACTGCTTCTCGCCGCGCTGCTCGCCGCCTGCGCGAGCGCGCAGGCGCAGCAGTTCCCGACGAAGACCATCAAGATCATCGCGCCGTACGCGGCGGGCGGCGCGAACGACTTGATGGCGCGCTATCTGTGCGAGCGCTTCCAGCACGACTTCGGGCAGGCGTGCATCGTCGAGAACAAGACCGGCGCGGGCGGCATGATCGGCATCGACGCCGCTGCCAAGGCCGAGCCCGACGGGCACACGCTCGTGATGGTGCCGAACAACGTGGCCACCATCCCGTTCATGTACGCAAAACCGCTCTATGACACGCAGAAGGACCTGGCGGCTATCGCGCTCGTCTCCGGCACGCCGATCATGGTGGGCGCGTCTCCCGACTTTCCGGCGAAGACGTTCAAGGACCTGCTCGCCTACGCCAAGGCGAACAGCGGCAAGGTCGACTTCACGAGCTGCGGCGTCGCCTCGCCGCAGCACCTCGCGGGCGAGCTGCTCGCGAGGGAAGTCGGCTTCAAGTGGACGCACGTGCCCTACAAGGGTTGCGGCGACGCGCTCACCGCAGTGCTCGGCGCCCAGGTGCCGGTGTTCATCAGCACCGTCGCGCACCTCGTGCCGCAGATCAAGAACGGCAAGCTGCGCGGCTATGCGATCCTCGGCGCCGAGCGCAGCCGCTTCGCGCCCGAGTATCCGACGGCCAAGGAGCTCGGCTACCCGGAGCTGCAGTTCGAGCTGTGGTTCGGCCTGATGACGTCGAGCAAGGTTCCTGCGCCGGTGCTCGCGCGGCTCAATGCCGAAGTCAACAAGGCGCTGCAGTCGCCCGAGCTGCGCGAGAAGATGGCGCAGCAGTACTACGACCCCATCGGCGGCACGCCCGAGCGCTTCGCGCAGGCGATCCGCGCCGACATGGACCGCTACGGCCGCGCCATCAAGGAAGCCGGCATCAAGCCCGAATAGTGCTGGTCCTGAGTAACGAAGAGATCGAGCGGCTCCTCACCATCGAGGAGTGCATGGCGGCGCTCGAGCCGATGTACCGCGACGTGGCCGAGGAGCGCGTGCTCTTCTCGCCACGCGTCGACAACATCGCGCCGAACTCGCACGCGGAGGGCTACTACGCCTTCAAGCACATGGGCGGCACGTGGCCGCGCGAGAAGATTCAGGCGCTGCGCATCAACTCCGACGTGGTGACGCATCCGCTTGTCGGCGGCAAGCCGCGGCGGGTAAAGCAGCCGCTCGCGCCGGGCGGGCGCTGGGTCGGCCTGGTGCTGCTCTTCAGCACGGAGACCGGCGCGCTCCTCGCCATGTTCCCCGACGGCGTGATGCAGCGCCTGCGGGTCGGGGCAACGAGCGGCCTGGGACTGAAGCACCTCGCACGCCCCGACGCCGAGCGCCTCGCGCTGATCGGCAGCGGCTGGCAGGCGGGCACGCAGCTCGCCGCGGCGCTCGCGGTGCGGCGGCTTCGCGAAGTGCGCGTCTGGAGCCCGCGGCGCGAGAACCGCGAAGCGTTCGTCGCCCAGTGGCGCGCCAAGGGCATCGACATCCGCGCGAGTGAGACCCCGGACGCGTGCGTCGAAGGCGCGGACGTGATCGCCGCGGCGACCTCCGCCATGGTCCGGGTGATCGAGCCGCGCTGGCTGCGGCCGGGCGTGCACGCGAGCTGCATCAAGACGCAGGAGGTCGATGCCGAGGTGCTCGAGCGCTGCGACCGCGTG
>JAEKLK010000020.1 GCA_019509895.1 Betaproteobacteria bacterium
CATGTGCTCCTGGAACTGGTGCGCGCCGAAGCGTCCCGGCGCGGCACGGCTCCATGGGGAATCAAGTTCGCTCACCTCGAAGATCGATAAGGGTTTTATTTTCTGAAAGTCGGAAACATCAAAGACCCAAAGACAGCCGTGAGGACGCCCCTTGCGCCGCGCCATGTCGTCGGCGGAGTGGGCATGGTCCTCCTCATCGATCGCCACCGCGATGCGCCGGCCGCCGATCTTCTGCGGCACCGGCATGAAGGTATGCGAGGGCTCGGGGAACGGCGGATGGTAGTTGTACGAGCCGAGCGTGCGCGGCTTGCGGATATCGGCGATATCGATCACCGCGACGCCGCCGTGCCAGCAGCCCGCCCACAGCTCGTCGCCGAAGCGCAGCGCGTGGTGGAGGCGGTTGCGGCGGCCCTGCCAGGTCGGCTTCTCGCCGCCGGCGACATGCTGCCCCGGCAGCCACCAGCGCGACAGCTCCTCGGGCTTCGCCGGGTTGCGGATGTCGTAGATGACCAGGATGTTGCCGACGTAGCCTTGCATCTCGGTGGAGATGTAGGCGTAGCGGCTGTCCATGTCGAAGCGGTGCACGCCGCGGCCCCAGGTGCGCTGGTGCCTGATCAGCTTCGGGCGCGTGCGATCGGAAATGTCGTACAGCTTGAAGCCGCCATGCGCGTACTCGGTCTGCGCGGCGGAGTTGTCGACGCCATGGCGCCCCGCGCTGCCGAGGTTCTGCTCGACGTTGACGATCATCAGGTCCCCGGCGACCCGCGCCTTGTGGCTGTGCGACTCGGGCTCGTCGACGGAGAGCTGCGCGAGGAGCTTCGGCTTCTTGGGATCGGAAACGTCGAGGATCGACGTGCCGAGGCGCTCCTTGTTCGTGATGTGGCCGATGTACGCGTAGTTGCCGTCCACCGTTACCTGTCCCGCGCCGGGCAGTTCGAGCCGTGACAACCGCTTGACGTTATGCGCGAGCTCGACGCTGGCGGGTATGCTGCCCACGGGGGTGATCATAGCTCGCGTGCGCGGCAAACCGATCCATTACCTCGCCAACGTGTCGCGCTGGGTCTGGCTGCTGATCGCAGGCAGCGCAGCGGTCTTCTTCGTACTGGTGGCCACGCTCGTCGCCCTCTATCCAGACACGCCGGCGAACCAGCTTGTCAGCTGGACGAATGGTTGGCTGTTCATCGTGCCGGCCGCGATGGCCGCGCTCGGCGTCTACGTAAGCCTGCGCTGGTGGCGCTGCCCGCAGTGCCGGCGGCCGCTGCCGACTAAGACCGCCGTGCCGGAGGAGTGTCCGCTCTGCGGCCTGAAGCTGCGCGAGTTCTAGTTCTTCGGTCGCCCCGACTCGTCGACCGGAATCGTCGCGCTCGGTCCGACGCCCGAGATCTGCACGATGACCTCTTCGTCCTTCGCGCCGTCCCAATGGATCTGGTTCGCATGGTGCACGACCACGCTGCCGGCCGGCACGGGGGTGGTCGCGTCCTTGTCGAACTTCGGCCCCGAGCCAACCCACCACGTGCCTTTGAGCACGGTGATGTAACGCGTCTCGGGATGGAAGTGCGGGGGGCTGAAGGCGCCGGGCGAGAAGCGGTTGCGTACGACGTACGTCTCGCCGGGCTTTGCCGGATTGCCCGAGATCACCGCCTGCGAGGCACCTTGCACCACCTTGCTCGGCATGAACTTGAGGTCCGGTTCGCGCGTGATGTTCATCACCTCCGTCGGCGGATCGGCGAGTGTCGGCCCGGCCATACAGAGGAACAGCGCGGCGCTGCAGATTTTGGTCATGGTCTCCTCCGTCCATGAGCGTAGCGGAACGTCGCTTGCAGCGGGGAGTCTTTCAGGAATGGAGGCTCGCATGCGTAAAACCTATGCCCTGGTTCTCGCCCTTTCCTTTTGCAGCGCCGCGCTCGCGCAGACCACCGGCGACGGCGCCCGCGGCTCGACGCCGCCCGGCACCAGCCACGATGGTGCGGCGCCCGCCGACGGCGCGATCAAGGGCGGCTCGATCGTCCCCGGCGAGCAGGGCGGCCTGCCCGGACGCAAAGACCCGACCGGAACCACGAGCGGCGACCGGCTGCAGCGCTGCGACGAGCTCACCGGGGTCCTACGCACCGACTGCCTGCAGAAAGAGCGCAGCGCCGCCGGCGGCTCGAGCGCCCGGCCCGAGCGCGATCGCGACAACGACGAGCGCGACCTGCAAAAATAATTTCGCAAAAATAATTTCGTACGAAGTACGAAATAGATTTACGCAGGAGCGGCTTTGCGGCGTCGCGCTGCCTTCCACCCTTCGAGCGCGGCGCCGAGGATGCCCTTGGGCATGTAGATGATGAAGAGCACCAGCATCACGCCGTAGATCGTCGCATCGAGCGCCGGATAGCGGTTGCCGAAGGCGAGCCGCAATCCCTCGGCCAATAACAGCGTGAACGCGGCGCCGACCGTCGGCCCGAGCATCACGAACATTCCGCCCGCGATGACGCCGAACACCATCTGCAGGCTGATCGCGATCCCGGACACAGTGTCGGGGTTCACGTAGAGCTGGTACTGCGCGTAGAGAATGCCGCCGGCGCAGGTCATGAGTGCCGAGATGATCGTGATGCGCAGCTTGGCGCGCGTCACGTGGATGCCGATCGAGGCCGCCGCTTCCTCTTCTTCGCTGATCGCCTGCAGCGCGAGGCGCCCCATGCTGCGGTCGACCTGGCGCCACACCCACAACCCAAACAGCCAAAGCGCCGTGACGATCAGCAGCCACGGCAGCTTCGAAGAGAACTGCAATGCCCAAAGCGAAGCGCTCGTGCCATCAACCAGCGCGCCGTTCGGCGTCGCGCCGAGCGAGCCGCCAGTGTGGTCGCGCGCGGCGATGAAGATGAGCCGCGTCACTTCCGAAAGCGCGAGCGTCACGAGCGCGAAGTAGTGGCCGACGATCCTGAAGCGGAAACACGGCCAGCCGATGACGATCGCCACCACCGCGCTGAACACGAACGCGGCGATCGCTCCGAGCCAGGGCGACAACCCGAAGTGGTTCCAGAGCATGACCACCGTGTACGCGCCGATGCCCATGAATGCGCCGTGGCCAAAGCTCACCAGCCCGAGCCGGCCCATCAGCGACCAGCTCGTATAGATGTAGCCCCAGAGCAGCACCAGGATCGCGAGGTGCAGCGGGTAATTCATTTGCCGAGGATTCCGCGCGGGCGCCAGAACATCATGGCGATAAAAAAGATGAACGCGATGACGTAGCCCCACTCCACCGCGAAGAAGAAGCCGCCGACGGCGATGAACTGGGCAAAGATGAACGCGGCGATGAAGCCGCCCAGCATGTTGCCGAGCCCGCCGAGCACGCAGATCAGGAACGTGATCGGCCCGAACGAGAGGCCGATCGAAGGATGGATGTCGTACTGCAGGACGAGCAGGCACGAAGCCAGTCCTGCAAGCCCGCCGCCGAGCGCGGAGGTCAGCGCGAAGATGCGCCCCGGGTCGACGCCCATCAGCGGCATGATCGCGCGGTCCTGGCTGATGGCGCGGATTGCCGTCCCGAGGTAACTCCTGCTAAGAAAGAGCCACAGTCCGACGACGCCGCCGAGCGCGGCGCCAAATGCCACGAGCCGCGCGGCGGAGAACGACATCTCGCCCAGGCGCACCGAAGGTAGCGTCACCCCGAGGTTCTTGAACTCGATGCCAAAGACGAGCGTCGCGGCCGCCTGCAGGAAGAACAGCACGCCACCCGTCACGAGTAGCTGGTTGATCGGCTCGGCGTTCAACACCGGGCGGATGACGAACTGGTGCAGGATCCAGCCGAGCAGCGCCACCAATGCGATCGCCGCCAGCATCGCCAGCACCAGCGGCCAGTGATACTGCACGTACAGGTAATACACGGCGTACATGCCGCACATGATCAGCTCGGCGTAGCAGATCCAGACCACGTCGATCACGCCGAAAACCAGATTGAGGCCCAACGAAAGGAGCGCGAGCAAACCGCCGAGCAGCAGGCCGTTCAACACCGCTTCCAGCAGGTAGATGTCGAAGATCTCGCTCATAGCCCGAGATAAGCCTTCTGGATTTCCGGCGCCGCGCGCAGCTCCTGCGCGCTGCCCGAGCGCACGATGCGCCCGGCGTCGAGCAGATAGGCGCGGTTCACGACCTTCAGCACCTGGCGGATGTTCTGCTCGACGATCAGCACGGTGTAGCCCTCGGCGCAGATTTTCCGCACCAGCTCGAAGATTGATTGCACCACGACCGGCGCCAGGCCGGCGGAAGGCTCGTCCAGCAGCAGCAGCTTCGGCCCCGACATCAGCGCGCGCGCGATGGCGCACATCTGCTGCTCGCCGCCCGAGAGCGTGCCGGCGACCTGCGCCCGTCGCTCCTTCAGGCGCGGGAAGAGCGCATAGACCTGCTCGAGCCGCTGCGCAAAAGTGCCGCGCGCGATGTACGCGCCCATGCGCAGGTTCTCTTCCGACGTCAGGCGGGGAAAGAGCCGGCGATTCTCCGGCACGTGCGCGATGCCGCGGCCGACGATGGCATGCGCCGGCACGCCCGCGAGCGAAGCGCCCTCGAAGCTCAGCGTGCCGGAAGTCGGCTCGATCAGCTTGGAGATGACGCGCAGGAGCGTGGTCTTGCCGGCGCCGTTCGGTCCAATGACGCCGACGGCTTCGCCGGCGCGCACCTCGAGCGTCGCGTCGAAGAGCGCCGGAATGCCGCCATAGCCGGCGGCGACCTTATTGACGGCGAGCATGCGTGGCGGCCTGCACCTCCGGCGCGTCGGTTCCCAGGTAAACCTCGATCACCTTCGGATCGCGCGCCACCTCGGCGGGCCTGCCGCGCGCGATCACTTCGCCATGGTCAAGCACCACGCAGCGATCGACCACGCGCATCAGCACACCCATGATGTGCTCCACCCAGACGATGGTGATGCCGCGCTTGCCGCGGATGGCGGCGAGCAGCTCCGCCGCCTGCTCCATCTCGCCGTGATCGAGACCGCCGAGCGACTCGTCGGCGAGCAGCAGCTTCGGCTGCGTCGCGAGCGCACGCGCCAGCTCGAGCTTCTTCAGGCCCGCGGCGCCGAGCTTTTGTACATCGGTGGACACAATGCCGACGAGCGCCAGCGTGTCCTTGGCACGCCGATAGGCCTCCTCGCGCGAGATCGTCTCATTGGCGCCATAAAAGGCGGCAAGGGCGACGTTGTCGACGAGGCTCAGCTTGCGAAAGGGCTTCGGGATCTGATGCGTGCGGCCGATGCCCGCGTGCGCCACGCGATACGCCGGCAACCCGCCGATC
The DNA here is from genome assembly GCA_019509895.1 of Betaproteobacteria bacterium. Lineage (GTDB taxonomy): Bacteria > Pseudomonadota > Gammaproteobacteria > Burkholderiales > SG8-39 > SCGC-AG-212-J23. The sequence continues at coordinate 5,266 of JAEKLK010000020.1, forward strand.
TCCGCCCCGCGAAAGCGCACCGACCCGGCGGTGGGCTTCAGCGCGCCGGCGATCAGATTGAAGGTGGTGCTTTTCCCCGAGCCGTTCGGGCCGATGAGGCCGAGGATCTCGCCCTCGGCCACCTCGAAAGAAACGTTCTTGACGGCGAGGAAACCGTCGAAGCTTTTGGTCAGGCCGTCAACAAGGAGCATCGGGGTCAGGTCTTGAATCGAGGCGTCAATTCAAGACCTGACCCCATCTTGTTCACGGTGCAAAGGTATGGCCCTTGGGGAAGGGCAGCACCGGGTCGGTGGTCTGCACGGCCTTCGGCCAGGCGATGCGGGCGCGTCCGTTCACGTACTGCATGACGACGACGAAGGAGCGCTCGTTCTGCCCGGCCATCGGCGTGCCGGGCCCGAAGAACTTCACGCCGTATCCCTGGATAGTGCCGCCGACGGGGATGTCGACCTCGAGCGCCGCTTTGCGCAGCGCCTCGGCATCGATGCCGCCGTATTTCTTGATCGCCACCGGCAGCACGTGCTGCAGCAAGATCCAGGTATTGTTGAAGCCCATCGCCGCATGCGGCGGCATCTCGCCCGGACCCTTCACTTTCTCGTAGCGCGACTGCAGCTCCTTGATGAGCTCTGCCATGCCGGGCTTGAGCGTCTTGGGATCGAGCAGCTGCGCCGCGGCCGGATCGGCCGAATGGAAGTAGTTGACGTCCTCGCCGAAGGTCTGCCGCAGCTTGTCGATCTGGCTGTGGCCGGCGCCGTGGCCGATCATCGCCTTGAACTTCAGGCCCTGTTCCTTGGCCTGCCGCAGGAAGAGCGTGATGTCGGGGTTGTAACCCGTATGCAGGATGACGTCGGGTCGCGCCCGCTTGAGCTTCGTCACGAGGCTTGAGAGATCGGGCGCCGAGGCGGAATAGCCCTCCTTCAGGACGATGTTCATCCCCTGCTTCTTGCACTCGATCTCGTTCGCGGCCGCGACGCCCGCGCCGTACGGTCCGTCCTCGTGGATGATGGCGATGCGCATATTCTTCGGCGGAATGCCGAACTTGGACTGCGAGTAATTCTGGACGTACTCGCAAGTCGCGGCGCCGTACTGGTCGCTATGCACGGTCGGGCGAAAAACGTACTGGAACTTCCGGTCCTTCATGACCGAGGACGCCACGCAGACGTTGATCCATAGGAACTTCTTGCGCGCGTCCGCCTGCTGCGCCATCGGCACGCACTGGGCGCTCGAATAAACACCGGCCAGCATGTCGACCTTCTCCTGGTCGATGAGGCGCGTCATCTCGTTGATGGCGACATCGACCTTCGACTGCGCGTCGGCGAACACGGCGTTGATCTTGTAGCCCATCACGCCGCCCTTCTCGTTCACGTAATCGATGGCCGCCTTGGTGCCGACCTGCGCCGGCTCCGAGCCGCCGCCGGCGAACGGGCCGGAGACGTCGTAGATGAAACCGATCTTGATTTCCTTCTGCTGCGCCGCGGCTGTCGCGGTGCACGCGGCGAGCGCGACGGCCGCCGCCAGTCTTGCGATGGGCATGTTTGGACTCCTCCTCGGCGCGAAGTCTAGCGACCGGGCGCGAATTCCGTCCAGCGCCTTAGAATCGCGCCATGCCCTTCGCCACCCTCAATGGCATCCGCGTGCAGTACGTGATCCAGGGTGAGGGGACGCCGCTGCTGATGTTCGCGCCGGGCGGCTTTCGCTCGGTGATCTCACGCTGGACTGCCGCCGGCGGCAAGCGCGAATGGCAGGAAATGGACGGTCTGGCGACGCTCGCGCGGCGCTTCAAGTGCATTGCCTACGACCGGCGCGAATCCGGGCTTTCCGGCGGCCGTGTCGAGCCGCTCAACTGGGATCTGTATGTGCGCGAGGCGAAGGAGCTGCTCGACCTCGCGGGCGCCAAGCGCGCGCTGGTTCTCGGCAGCTGCTTCGGCGCTTCGCTCGCGCTCGCCTTTGCGGTGCGCCATCCGCAGGCATGCGCCGGCCTGCTGCTCCACTGGCCGGTCGGCGGCTATCGCTGGCGGATGAAGGGGCACAGCTTCTTTCGCCGGCACATCGAGTTCGTCCGCGCTCACGGGCTCGCCGCGATCCTCGCGCGCGCACGTGTGGGAGAGAACTTCTGGCTCGACCCGGAGATCGGCCCATGGGGCTCGCCTGCGGCGATTTACCCGGAGTTCGCCTCGCAGCTCGCGGCATGGCCGCCGGCCGACTATCTGCGGATCGTCGAGCAAAGCCGCGACACGCTCTTCAACGACACGATGCCCTCGGGCGCGAGCGGCGAGGAGCTGCAGAAGATCGACATGCCGGCGCTCATCATGCCGGGCAACGACTCCTCGCACGCCTATTCCGCGTCATGGGCGCTGAAGGAGCTGATGCCGCGCGCCCAGCTGTGGGACGTGATGGCCGAGCAGCAGAACGGCCGCAACACGCTCGAGGTGATCCTGCGCTTCGCCGAGTCGGTCAGTCAGCCGGCTTGATGCCCGGCGCTTGCAGCGAGGCGAGCGCGCGCTCGTAGTACGAGAGGTCGTAATACTTTTCCGGCGCGGCTACCGCGCCGGCTTCCATCTCGGCCCGCAGCGCCAGCATGTTCTGGAAACCTTCGCGGTCGAACGCGGCGTCCGGCGTGAAGCCGCGCGCAGGATCGACCAGCGCGGCGTAAGTGCGGTCGGCGACGCTGCGCGATAGCTTGAGCTTCTCCATCAGCAGCGCGGTCGCCGCCTT
>JAEKLK010000021.1 GCA_019509895.1 Betaproteobacteria bacterium
CCGGTCGCGAACTTAGCGGCTTCCTCGAGGATGGCGTCGACCGTGTCCGGCGACGCTTCTTCGTAGCCCGGGAGCTTCGCGACCTCGGGCAGGCCGGCAAGCTCGTGCAGCACGAACTTTATGTCCTTGAGCGGCGCCTGGTAGGTGCTCATTTTTTAAGCTCCTCCACGACTTGCGGAACCAGCTGGAAAAGATCGCCGACCAACCCGTAGTCCGCCACCTGGAAGATCGGCGCTTCCTCGTCCTTGTTGATGGCCACGATGACGCGGCTGTCCTTCATGCCGGCGAGGTGCTGGATGGCGCCCGAGATGCCGACCGCGATGTACAGGTCCGGCGCGACGATCTTGCCGGTCTGCCCTACCTGCCAGTCGTTCGGCACGAAACCGGCATCGACCGCGGCGCGCGAGGCACCCATGGCGGCGCCGAGCTTGTCGGCCAGCAGCTCGAGCACCTTGGTGAAGTTGTCGCCGGAGCCCATGCCGCGTCCGCCGGAGACGATGATCTTGGCCGCGGTCAGCTCAGGGCGCTCGGACTTCGAGACTTCGCGCCCGAGGAACGACGAAAGACCGCTGTCCGGTGGCGCCTGCACCGGCTCGACGGCCGCGCTTCCCCCGGTCGCCGCGACGGCGTCGAAGGCCGTCGTGCGCACCGTGATGACCTTGATCGGGTCCTTCGATTTGACCGTCGCCAGCGCGTTGCCCGCGTAGATCGGCCGCACGAAGGTGTCCGGCGACTCGACGCCTGAGATATCGGAAACCTGCTGCACATCCAGGAGCGCCGCGGCGCGCGGCATCACGTTCTTGCCGTTCGAGGTCGCCGGCGCGAGGATGTGCGAGTAGCCCTTGGCGAGCGCGACGATCAGCGCCGCAACATTTTCAGCGAGCTGCTCGCCAAGCTGCGGCGCGTCGGCGAGCAGTACCTTGGCGACGCCGGCAATCTGCGAAGCGGCCTTGGCGGCATCGCCCGCCTGGTGACCCGCGACCAGCACATGCATGTCGCCACCGATCTTCTTCGCCGCGGCCACGGCGTTCAGCGTGGCCTTGCGGATGGTCTTGTTGTCGTGCTCCGCAAGGACGAGGGACGCCATCAGAGCACTTTCGCTTCGTTGCGCAGCTTGTCGATGAGCGCTTTTGCGTCGGCCACCTTGCTGCCCGCCTTGCGCTTCGCCGGCTCCACCACCTTGAGCGTGGCAAGGCGTGGCGCGACATCGACGCCGAGCGCAGCAGGCTTCAGTATCTCGAGCGACTTCTTTTTCGCCTTCATGATGTTGGGCAGCGTGACGTAGCGCGGCTCGTTCAGGCGCAGGTCGGTGGTGATCACCGCCGGCAGCTTGATGGAGAGCGTTTCCAGGCCGCCATCGACTTCGCGCGTCACCTTGGCGCGTCCCTCGGCGAGTTCCATCTTGGAGGCGAACGTGGCCTGCGGCCAGCCGAGGAGCGCGGCGAGCATCTGGCCGGTCTGGTTGGAATCGTCGTCGATCGCCTGCTTGCCCATGATGACGAGCTGCGGCGATTCCTTCTGGCAGATGGCCTTGAGCAGCTTTGCCACGGCGAGCGGCTGCAGCTCGTCGGTGCTCTCCACCAGGATGGCGCGATCGGCGCCGATCGCCAGCGCGGTGCGTAGCGTCTCCTGGCTCTGCGGCACGCCGCAGGAGACTGCCAGGATCTCGCTGGCACCGCCGCCTTCCTTTAGGCGCACGGCCGCTTCGACTGCGATCTCGTCGAAGGGATTCATCGACATCTTGACGTTCGCGGTCTCGACGCCGGTGTTGTCGGCCTTGACGCGAACCTTGACGTTGAAGTCGACGACCCGCTTGACGGCAACGAGGACCTTCATGCGGAAAATTATAGCCGTGCGCTTTTCAGGCAGCCGCCTCGACCAGCGCATCGAGCGCGAGCGCGCCCGTATCAAACACCATGACCGGATTGATGTCGACCGCCGCCACCTTGCCGTCCCAGTCGACCATCGCGTCGCCGAGCCGGCTCGCCATGCGCGCGAACGCGCCCAGGTCGCTCGGCGGCTCCCCGCGCAGCGCGCCAAGGAGCGGCGCGATGCGCAGCTCGGCGAGCTTCGCGAGCACCTCGTCCTCGCGGCAGGGCGCGAGCAGCAGGCGGAAGTCCTTCAGCGCTTCGAGATAGATGCCGCCGTCGCCCACCAGCAAGAGCGGCCCGAACTGCGGGTCGAGTCGCGCGCCGAGCGCGAGCTCGCGTCCGCCGCGGGCGCGCCGCGCGACGATCACGCCCTCGAAGCGCGCGCCGAGCTGCCGGCATTTCTCGCGCTGGCGGCCGAATTCGGCGAGCGGGTCGGCGACGCCAAGGGCGACGAGGCCATGGTCGCTCTTGTGCGGCAGGTCGGGCGAGCATGCCTTGAGCACCACCTCCGCGCCGAGCACCGCCAGCGCCGCCTGTACCGCGCTTTCGTCACGGCACAGGTGGTGCTCGACGACGGGCAGCCCGGCTTGCGAGAGCAGCGCGAGGCTTTGCGCCTCGTCGAGGAAGCGCCGCCTTTCGGGCGGCCGCATCTGCTTTGCCGGCGGTAGCGCCGGGCGGCGCAACAATGCGCGGTGGCGGGCAAGCTGGGCGAGCGCATCCATCGCCTCGCCTTCGCGCCCGAAGGTGGCGATGCCGGCCTCGCGGAACGGCTGGCGCACGCTCGCCTGCGGCGCGGCAAGCGCCGCGGCGACGCCGTAGCGGCGCTGAAAGTCGGCGAGGTCGCGCGCAAAGCGCGGCACGTCGTAGCCGATGTCTGCGACCGGCAGCGCGAGCAGCAGCAGATCGGCCTGCGCGTCGTCGCCGACGATGGGCAACACCGCGCCGAGCAATCCGGAATTGCCGAGCAAGGCGCCGGTGACGTCGATCGGATTGGCGAGTGCCGCGAACGGCGGCAGCGCCGCGCGCAGGCGTTCCTTCGCCGTGTCGGACAGCGGCGCGAGCGGGACACCGTAGCGCTCGGCGTGGTCGGCGGCCATGACACAGCTCGCGCCCGAATTGCTCATGAAGACGAGCCGGCTGCCGCGTGGCTGCGCCGCGCCAAGATAGAGCGGCGCGGCGCGCACCAGCTCGTGCGGATCTTCGGCGCGCCAGATCCCGTGCCGCTCGAAGAAAGCGTCGATCACGCGATCTTCGGTGGCGAGCGCACCGGTGTGCGAGCTCGCCGCCTTTTGGCCGCTTGCCGTGCGGCCGGCCTTGAGCGCGACGATCGGCACGTGGCGCGAGCGCGCCAGTGCCGCGGCGTCGGCGAGAGCGGCCGGGTCCTTGATTGCCTCCATGTAGAGAAGCAGCAGCCGCACGCCTTCATCCTCGAGGACGGCCGCCGCGAGATCGGCGACCGTAACGTCCGCTTCGTTGCCGGTGGCATGCACGTGGCGCACGCCAACGCCGTTCTCGTGCAGCAGCGCGTAGATCGCCTGGGAATTGGCGCCGCTCTGGCTGACGATGGCAACCGGTCCGTCGCACGCCTCGATCTCGTGGAAGATAGTGGAGAAGTTCGCCACCAGGCCGGTCGCAAAATTGGCGAGCCCTTGGCAATTGGGACCGATCAGCCGCATGCCGCGCGAGCGGGCAACCGACGCCATCCGTGCCTGGGCTTGGGCGCCGCCCTCGCCGGTTTCAGCAAAACCGGAGGTCATCACCACCGCAACTTTGACGCCGCGCATCGCGCAGGCTTCGACGGCGCGCACCGCCTCATCACCGGCGACTGCGACGATGGCGAGCTCCGGCGTGCGCGGCGTGTCTTCCAGGCGCGCGAAGGCGCGCAATCCCTGCACCGTCTCGCGCGATGGATTGATTGGATAGACGGCGCCGCGATAGCCGTAGCGCGCCAGATAGAGAAGCGGCCGGCCGCCGACCTTGTGCGGATTGTCGGAAGCGCCGATCACCGCGACCGAAGCGGGATTGAGCGCGGCGTCCAGGTTGCCGTGCATCGGAGCCCATAATAGCGGCCATGAGCCATTGCGGATTCAGCGACTGATGCTCGCCGGAAAGGTGGTGGTCGTGACCGGCGCGGGCGGCGGCATCGGCCGCGACTTCGCGCTCGCCATGGCGGCGGCCGGCGCAAAGGTCGTGGTGAACGACATCGGCACCTCGGTGAAAGGGGAAGGCGAGAGCAGCGCGCCGGCCGAGCGAGTGGTTCAGGAAATCCGCGCCGCCGGCGGGACGGCGATCGCCAGCACCGACAGCGTTGCCGACTGGGCGTCCGCTAACCGCATCGTGCAGGCCGCGCTCGATGCTTTCGGGCGCATCGATACGGTGGTGAACAATGCCGGCATCCTGCGCGATCGCTTCTTCTTCAACATGTCGGTCGAGGAATGGCGCGCGGTGATCGATGTGCATCTCAACGGCTCGTTTTACGTAGCGCGCGCCGCGGCGCCGCACTTCAAGACACAGGAGTCGGGCTGCTACGTTCACATGACCTCGACCTCCGGGCTGGTCGGCAACCTCGGGCAGGCCAACTACTCGGCGGCGAAGCTCGGCATCGTCGGGCTCTCCAAATCGATCGCGCTCGACATGGCGAAGTACCATGTGCGCTCCAACTGCATCGCGCCCTTCGCCTGGAGCCGCATGATCGGCTCGATCCCGGCGGAGACGCCCGATCAGCGCGAGCGGGTCGAGAAACTCAAAACCATGGAGACGGCGAAGATCGCGCCGCTCGCCGTGTACCTGACTTCGGATGCAGCGCGGGAGGTGAGCGGGCAGATCTTTGCCGTTCGGGCGAACGAGATCTTCCTCATGTCGCAGAGCCGGCCGCTGCGCTCGGTGCATCGCGACGGCGGATGGACGGCCGAGACGATCGCGACGCAGGCGATGCCGGCGCTGCGAGCGCATTTCTACGCGCTCGAGCGCTCGCAGGACGTCTTTAGCTGGGACCCAATCTAAGCGGCCTGGGCGAGCCGCTGGTTTGAATCGACCAGCCGCTCGATCAGCACCCGCATGCACGCCTTGTTGAACGCCGCCTGGCAGCCATCGGTGGCGACGCGCATGGCGTCGGCCTTCACTTCCATGACGGTGATTGGGCCGCGCGCGGTGATGGTGGTCGTGCGACGCTGCGAGCGCTCGGCGAAATAAAGGAGCTCGCCAAAGCAGCGGCCGGACTTCACCGTCGCGAGCAGCTTGCCGAAGAGCGAGACATCCACTTCACCGTCGACCAGGAAGTAGAAGTTGTCGCCGCTCTCACCTTCGCGAATCAGCACCGTCTGCGAAGCGATCGTCTTCCAGGTGCCGATGCGGATCAGCTCCCAGAGCGCGACGTCGTTGAAGTCGGCGAAGAACGCAAAGTCGCGCAGCTTGGTGAACTTCTCCGAGTCCGAGACGCTCGCGCCCGCCATGCGCAGGCTGCCGAACGCCTGGCTCAGGTCCTTGCCGAAGTCGAGCCACGACGGGTAGCGCGCGGCGGGGTCCTTTTCCATCGCCTTCATGACGATGGCGTCGAGCAGCCCGGGCAGCTCGGGACGCAGCTTCGCCGGACGCGGCGCTTCGGTGTTGAGGATGGCGTAAGTCAGCGCAGGCTGCGTGTTCGCGGTGAAAGGCAGCCGGCCGGTGAGCAGCCGGTACATGGTGACGCCGAGCGAATAGATGTCGGTCTGCTGCGTGAGCGCCTCCATGCGCACCTGCTCCGGCGACATGTAGGCCGGCGAGCCGACGCCCGCGATCTGCGTCGTCTCCTGCAGCCGCTGCTGGAACGAGGCGCCGAAGTCGCTCACCTTGGTTTCGCCCGACTGCGAGAGCAGGATGTTGCCCGGCTTGATGTCGCGATGGATCACGCCGTGGCGCCACGCGTATTCGAGCGCACGGATGCACTTGAAGATGATCTCGACCACCTTGGCGACCGGCAGCAGCTTTGACACGTCGCCGTGCGCCTCGAGCGTGCTGCCGGGCACGTATTCCATGACGATGTAGCTGCGGTCGGGCTCGACCACAGCGTCGAAGATATCGACGATATGCGGGTGGTTGAGCTTGCCGGCGAGCGAGGCCTCGGCGACGAACGCCTTGTGCTTCATGCGCTCCTGCTGCGCTTCGGCGTGCGTGTCGAAGGCGAATACCTTGATGGCCACGTCGCGCTCCGCGAAAGGGTCGCGGCCGAGGTAGACCTTGCTGGTGGCGCCCGCGCCGATCTCGCGCAGCACCGGGTACTTGCCGATGTGCTCCTGCCTGCCTGACTTCATGGACGGGAGAGCGCGACGATCTGCGCCAGGAGCTCGGACTCCTGGAAGGGCTTGCCGAGGAAGGCATTGACGCCGAGCTCCTCGGCGCGGCTACGGTGCTTGGGCGCCGTGCGCGAGGAGATCATGACGATCGGGATATCCATGGTGCGCGGATCGCCGCGCACGTTGCGCGCGAGATCAAACCCGTCCATGCGCGGCATCTCGATGTCGACCAGTAGGATGGCCGGCAGCTCGCCCTTCATCTGTTCCAGCGCATCGAGACCGTCCTTCGCGGTGAGCACGCGGTAGCCTTCGCGCTCCAGCAGCCGTCCGGTGATCTTGCGTACCGTGAGCGAGTCGTCCACCACCATCACGAGCGGCGCCGGCCGCGTCGAGCGGGTGCTGAGCTCGGGCGTCGCGGTGCGCAGCATCGGCCCGCGCGCGATTTCCGCGAGTTGCACCGGGTTCACGATCAGCACGATCGCGCCATCGGGCAGCACGGTGGCGCCTGCCACTCCGGGCATGCGAGCGAGCTGCGGCCCGATGTTCTTCACCACCATCTCGCGGTTGCCGAGCAGCTCGTCGACGTGCACGGCGACGCGGTGCGCGCCGCTACGCACGAGGAGCACCATGTTGTAGGGCTGAATGTCCGTGGCGGCACGCCCGCCGAGAAGCTGGCGCAGGTAGTGCAGCGGATACGGGCGGCCCTGAAACTCGATGTGGCCTGCCTCGTAGTGCGACACCAGCGCCTCGGCCTTGATACGTAGCACCTGCTCGACGTTGGCCGATGACAGCGCGACAACCGACGAAGGGCCGGCGCGCACCATCACCGTCTGGGTGACGGCGAGCGTGAGCGGCAAGTAGATCGTAAAGGTCGTGCCCCGGCCGCGCGCGCTCGTCACCTCGATGCGTCCGCCGATCGACTGGATCTCGGTGCGGACCACGTCCATGCCGACGCCGCGCCCGGCAAGCTCGGTAACCGTGCCCGCGGTGGAAAGGCCGGACAGGAAAACGAGCTGCACCTGCTCGCTTTCGCTTGGCGCCTGCTCGGCCGAGAGCAGTCCCTTTTCGATCGCCTTTGCGCGCAGGCGCTCGAGATCGAGGCCGGCGCCATCGTCGCTCACGACCAGCACGACTTCGTTCGCTTCTTGGCGCAGGCTGATGCCGATGCGGCCGGCGGCCGGCTTGCCGGCGGCGGCGCGCGCCGGCGCATCCTCGATGCCGTGCACCAGGGAGTTGCGCAACAGGTGCTCGAGCGGCGCCGCAATGCGCTCGAGGACGCCCCGGTCGAGCTCCACCTGCCCGCCCTCGATGGCGAGCTCCGCCGAGCGGCCAAGCTCGCGGCCCGTCTGCCGCACGAGGCGCTGCAGGCGCTCGCCGAGGTTCGCGAACGGCACGGCGCGCATGCGCATAAGGTCCTGCTGCAGCTCGCGGCCGATCCTCGCCTGGGCAAGCAGAGCGGCATCGGTCTCGCCGACGTTCTTGACGAGCGCCTGCTGCAGGCTCGCAACGTCGGCAAGACCCTCCGCCATCATGCGGGTCAGCTCCTGCAGGCGCGTGTAGCGGTCGAATTCCAGCGGATCGAAGTCGCGCTCGTGCTGCGCGAGCTCGGTACGCCGGGACTGGAGGTGGCTGTCGGCCTGGATCTCCACCTCGCGCAGCTGTGTGCGTAGCCGCCCGACGCTTTCATTGAGATCGGCCAGCGCCTGCTTGGTCTGGCGAAGCTCCGCCTCGACGCGGGAGCGGGCGATGGCGCCTTCGCCCGCCTCGTTGATCAAGCGGTCGAGACGCTCTCCATTCACGCGCAGCATGGCTGCCGCGGATGACCTCGCCCGCCTCGAGCGCGTACTCGATGCGGCTTTCCATCAGGTGTGTGAGCTCGCCCAGGCGGATGGCGCCCGCCATGCGCGCGCTGCCTTTCAGGGTGTGCAGCGCGCGCTTCAGCGCATCGGGCGCGCTGCCATCGGCGCGATTCGCGCGCCAGGCGGCGAGAGCGGCGCTCAGCTGCGGCGCCAGCTCTTCGGCCTCCTCGACGAAGATCGGCAGCAGCGCGTCGTCGAGGTCGTCGCGCATCACGCGCTTTTCCTTCGGCCGCGGCGGCACCAGCAGGCGGCCGCGCACGCCCTGCACGGCAGCGAGCGCCGCAACCGACGGCGCCGGCGACTCGTCGCGCCCGACTGCGTCCAGCATGTTGGCGAGCGCCGCGATTGCCTGCCCCACCGCCTGCTGGTCGGCCGGGTCGACCGTACGCTCGGCAAGCGGCACCCATTGCTCCAGCTCGGCGGCGAGCTGCGCAACGCCCTCGAAGCGCGCGGTGCGCGAGGAACTCGCGAGGGTGTGCGCCGCGCGCGTGAACTCCGGGGAAACATTGCCGGAGGATTTCGCACGCCACTCGGTCCACTGGTCCTCGAGCGTTGCGACGTGCTGCTTCGCTTCCTTGAGATAGACGTCGCGTACCCGCTTGATCGCCGAATCGTCGCCGGCTAGGCGCGCCAGGGCATCGCTTATCGGCCGCATGTCGATGCTCGGGGACTCGCCGGCGCGAAGTTGTGCGATCCAGCCAGTGAGGCAGCCGTGCGCCACGGCGGCCACGTCGAGCAACTCGGGTGATGCCGGCGCCTCACGATCCAGCCACTCGTTGTAGGCGTGCTCCACACGCCATGCCGCTTCGCCGAGCTCGCTCAGGCCCACCATGCGGCCGCTGCCTTTCATCGTGTGGAAGCCGCGGCGCACGGCGGCCAGCTCGTCCAGGTTCGCCGGTGCCGCGCGGCAGGCATCGAGCGAGGCCGCGACCATCGCGAGCACGTCGTTCGCCTCGTCGAGGAAGATCTGAAGCAATGTCTCGTCGGGCGCAGCCGCTGCCGGCGCCGGAGAGGCGGCCGGCTTGGGCAGCGCGCGCTCCTGTATGCGATGCAGGAAAACGTCGAGCGCCTGCTCGCGCGGCTCACGGCCCTGCACGCACGGCGTGACGTACAGGCTGAGGCTGCTCAGGCCTTCAGCGAGCCAGTCCATGTCGGCGCTGCCTGGAGTAAGGGCGCCGATCATGCGCTCGCAGCGCTCGAGCACCGCCCCCGCCCGTTCCCAGTCGAGCACGCGCAATGCGCCGTCGATCTGGCGCAGTTGCGGCGCCACCTTCGTGAGAGCGTCCTTGCCGCCGTGGCCGCGCGCATAGGCGTCGAGCGCCTGCTCGATCTGCTGCAGGTTGGCGAGGATCTCGCCGGCCACTCGCGAGCGAAGCTGCAGCGCGCTCACGTGCTGCGTGAGCTCCGGACGCAGCCCAGTGGGCGGCGCGCCGGCCGGCTTGCCGGGCTCCGCCTGCTCGAGCCACCCCACCATGTGGCTCACCTGCTCGGCGGTGTCCGCCGGCGGCGCAGCCAGGCTCTCGACCATCGCCTGCGCCAGAAGGAAGGCGGAGGCCATCTCGAGGAGGAGGAAATCGCTTCCGGGCTCGACCGCGCTCGGAAGCCGGGCGGCAGCGGCTGCTACCGCCGCGAAGAGCGTGGAGAGGTCGCTCTCGCCAAGCGCCTCCGCGGCGCTCTGCAGCGTGGCGACACGCTCGCGCATGTTGGCCGCCCCGCTCGCGTCGCCGGCGAGATAGCGCTGCCAGGCCTGCCCGAGCGCTTGCAGCTTCGAGCGGATGTCCTCCTGAAGCCCGGCCGTATCGGCCGTCGCCGCGGGCCGCGTCGCCGGCACTAGCGCGTCGAGCGAGTAGAGGCGCTTGATGTCACGCAGGCGCGGGGTGAGCGGCGCGGCGCCCGCCACCGCGTAGAGCAGCTCGCGCAGCAGCGGCTCGTTGTCGGGCGGCGCGCCGGCCGCGAGATCGCGCACGTAGAGGTCGAGCTTGTTGCAGCGCGAGCGGGCATGCGCCAGGCGCGCGGGCTCGGCCTCGTCGACCAGCGTATCGACCAGGCCACCCGCCACCCACCACAGGGCACGTCGCTCCGGCAGCTGGTGCGCCACCGCATGGATCGCATCGAGCGTCGCACGCATCTCCTCGAGGGCGTGCGGCTGCCGGCGGATCCAGGCGAGGATCGCGCGCTGCCAGCGCGTGCGCTGCGATTGCAGAAAGGCGGTGAGCTCGCCGACCTCGAGCGCCTTGGGGCTCGGATGCGTAGGCGCGGGCGGCGTGAGATCCGGGAAGAACAGCTCGATCTCGCTGCAGTCCTTGCGTCCCTGGAGCTGCGCGAGCTCGCGATAGCTCGGATAGAGCCGCAGCGGCACGTTCGGATCGCCCCGGGCGACGTCGTTCACGAACTGCTTCAGCTCGAAGGCCGCGCGGTCGAGAACGGGCACCGCCTCATTCGCCGCGGCAGTCAGGCCGGGAATGCTCGACTCGAGCGCTTCGCAAAAGCGTGTGGCGCCGGCGAGGCCCACCATGCTGAGCGCACCGCTCACCTGGTGGAGGTGCTCGGTGCAGCCGGCCACCGCCGAGGCATCGACGCTGCCCTGCGCGCAGGTCGCGAGCTGCTTTCTTACGCGCTCGAGCGCCTGGTCGACCTCGACGGTAATCCAGGAAAGGATGGTGGTGTCGGCCACGCGGTATACCGGCGCTAGGTCAGCTTGAAGCCCGCGACCGAGTTCTTCAGGCCTTGGGCAAGCTCGCCCAGCTTCGACGCCGAGGCGGCTGTCTTCTTCGTGCCTTCGGTGGTGAGCTGCGTCACCCCCAGGATGATCTTCATCTTGCCGGCGACCTGCGCCGCCGAAGCGGCCTGCTGCTGCGTTGCGTTCGAGATCGCGCCGATCAGCTCGGCGAGACGGTCGGAAATTTTCTCGATCTCGCGCAGCGCCTGATCGGCCTCGTCGGCGGTCCGCGTTCCCTCGACCACGCCGCGCGTGCTCCGCTCCATCGCCTCGACCGCGTCCTGCGTGTCGCGCTGAATGCTCTTGACGATGGCGCCGATGTGCTTGGTCGCCTCCGCCGAGCGCTCCGCGAGACGCTGCACTTCTTCGGCGACCACCGTAAATCCGCGGCCCGCCTCGCCGGCGGATGCGGCCTGGATCGCCGCGTTCAGCGCGAGCACGTTCGTCTGCTCGGTAATGTCGGAGATGAGCTGCACGATCTCGCCGATCTCCTGCGAGCTTTCGCCCAGGCGCTTGATGCGCTTCGATGTCTCCTGGATCTGTTCGCGGATATCGTTCATGCCGCGGATCGCGTTCTGCACCGCCTGCGCGCCCTTGTTCGCGGCGCTGAGCGAGGTCTCGGCCACCTTGGCCGAGTCGTTGGCATTGGCCGATACCTGGTTCATCGACTGCGCCATGTGGGCGACCGCCTGTCCCGTGCCTTGGATCTCCGTCGCCTGCTTCTGTGCGGCGTGCAAGAGCTCGGCGCTGACCGTCTGCGCCTCGTGCGTGGCGCCGCTCACCTGTTCGGCTGCCCGGGTGATGCCGGCCACCAGGCGCCGCAGCTCGTCGATCGTGTAGTTGATCGAATCGGCGATCGCGCCGGTCATGTGCTCGGTCACCTTGGCACGCACCGTCAGATCGCCGCTCGCCAGGTTTCCGATCTCATCGAGGAGCCGCATGATCGCGTCCTGGTTCAGGCGGTTCTGGCGCTCGCTTTGCTCGGCGCGGCGGCGGCTGTCGTCGATCCACGCCTTGCCGATGAGGAACAGCACCGCGAGAGCAAGCAGCGACACCACCGCCATGGCGACGAAGTTCAGGCGCCGCTCGCCGACCAACTGCTCGTAGCCGCCGGCGAGGCTCTCGGCGGCGCCGAGGAGCGTCTCGCTATCGTTGAACATGTCGCGCGTCGCGCGCTTAGCGTTCACGAGCCGCTGCATGTTGCCGAGGATGCGGCTCACCGACACCTGGTAGTCCTTGAACCCGCCCTCGAGCTCGGCCAGCTTGGTGCGCAGCTCGGGGTCCGAGACGCGCGTGATGCGCAGCGCCTCGTTGCCCTGCAGCAGCCCCTGCAGGAGGTCGCGGAACGTATTGCTGTCCTTACCGAGGAGGAAGGCCACCTCCGGGTCGACGATGTCACCGGCCAGCATGGCGTTGGCGTTCTTCGCCATGCGCTGAGTCAGCATGACGAGCTGCGCGGCGATCGCGTTCTGGCGCACGCTCGCGCCGCTTTGCACGCTGAGCGCCGTCACTTCGTCGGCCGTCTCGAGGAGCGCGGGGTTATTCTCGTTGATGGCGCGCACGGCTGCGCCGAGCGCGACCAGGTTCGGCTCCTCGCGCACCACCATGGTCGCGTTGCGCTCGCTCTTCTGCCATTCGCGCTCGAGGGCAGCGAGCTGCGGCCGCACCCGTCCCGGCGTGGCCGGAAGCTCGACACCCGCGCTGACGCCGCCGCGCGTGAGCAGGTTGACGAGCGCGCTGAATTCGTCGCGACTCTCCCGCAGTTGCTTGAACGCCTCGCGGTTCCCCTGCGAGGCCTGCTGCGCCGCCTTGGCGAGGCGCTGCGAAAGCATGCGGATTTTTCCGACCGCGGCGACGTAGAGCGTGCCGAAGGTCGCCTGGCGCGCGTCGTACACCACGATCGCCCCGTCGACGGCGAGCAGCGCCGCGAGCAATATCGCCAGGAGCTTGACCCTACGGCCGATTGCCGCCTGCGCCGTCGCGGCGCGCAAGGGCTTCACGGCCGCCTGCGCGGCGGCGCCGTCTCGCGCCATGAAAGGCATCTTGAACATGTCCAGTCGGCTTCCCATGACTTCCCCCTAGCGCATGAACTTGCCGCCGCGCCCGATGATCGTCAGGTCGACGAACTTCGAGCCGGCGTGGTTTTTCGGCGAATAGCTGACGTAGAACCCCCCAACATCGACGTCGTTCATGCGCTCGAGCGCATCGACGAGGTCCTCCCGGGTCGGGCTTTTGCCCGCGCGGCGCAGGCCCTCGACCATCACCTTGGCCGTGAGGAAGCCCTCCATCGCGCTGAAGTTGTAGTCGGCGAAGCCTGCGCTCTTGGCAAGGATCTGGTACTCCTTCACCACCGGCACCGCCGTCGACCATGGGAAGGGCACCACCTGCGAGATCGCGACGCCGCTACCGTCGCTGCCGAGCGTGTCCGCGAGCGCCTTGCTGCCAACGAAAGAAACGTTGTAGAAGGTGGCGCCGCTGCCCGCTTTCCTCATCTGCCGGATGAACTCGGCGCACGCCGCGTACGCCCCGACCATGACGATGGCATTCGGTTCGGAAGAGTGGATGTCCTTCACCGCCTCCTCCACCTTGAGCGTGTTGCGCTCCACCGTGCCGTTGGAATGGATCTTCAACCCGCGCTTGCTCAGCGCCATCTCGGTGCCCTTGCGGCCGGCCTCGCCGTAGGCGTCGTTCTGGAAAAAGACCGAGATCTTCTTGCCGCCGGTCGACACGACCTGCTCGACGATCTTCTCGGTCTCGTCGTAGTAGCTCGCGCGTACATGGAAGACATAGCGGTTGAAGGGCACGCGCAGCGCTTCGGCCCCGGTAAACATGCCCACCAGCGGAACCTTGGCCTGTGTCACCACCGGCAGATGCGCGACGCCGGTCGGCGTGCCGACATAGCCGAGGAGCGCGAACACCTTGTGCTCCTCGATCAGCTTCCTGCTCGCCGCCGGCGCCACCGACGGCTCGTAGCGATCGTCTTCGGTGACGAGCTCGATCTTGCGGCCGTGCACCCCGCCGGCGGCGTTCACATGGTCGAGATACGCCTTGATGCCGTTGCGCATCTGTATTCCGAGCTGCGCCGCCGGGCCGCTGAAGACCGCGGCCTGGCCAAGGACAATCTTGTTCGGCGTGACGCCCGGGTCCGCCGCTGCTTGCGACGCCCAAAGAGCGCCGATGGCCATGAGCCGGGCAAGAGAGTGGTTCATACGCTCACCTCCAGAAAGGCGGGGTGTTGCAGAAGCGCGGCGGCGTCGAGCTCCTTCCAGACGCCCCCTTCCGCGTCGCTGTACTGCGCGCGCAGCCACGGCATCGGTGTGAGCACGGTCTGCGGCGTCAACTGCTCGAGCACGCGCAAGCCGAGCGAGCGCTGCACGAGAAGCGCCGCGCCGCTCCGGAAGCGCTCATGCGGGATGAGGAGGCGCGACTCGCTGTTGGTCTTCAGCGCCGGGCCGCCCAGGAATGCGCCGAAGTCGCTCACGCTGTAGAGGTTGCCGCGCACGTTGGCTACGCCTCTGAACCACGGCTTTGCGAGCGGCACCGCGAAGACCGGCGGCACCCGGATCACCTCCGCCGCATCCTCAAGGCTGATGAGCCATCCTTCCCCGCCGACCTGGAACCCGAGGCGAGACGGCAAGCGCGCACCGGCCTCGGCGCTTTGCAACCGCTCCGACAGGGCGAGCTGGTATTCGCGCAGCGATATCCGGCCGGTGGCGGTTACGACGCTCATCCGAGGGCCGAAATCTTCTTGAGGAGCTCAGTCTGGTTGATCGGCTTGACGATGTAGTCGCGCGCGCCTTGCCGCAGACCCCAAACCCGGTCGGTTTCCTGGCCCTTGCTCGTGCAGAGGATCACCGGGATCGTCTTGGTGTCCTCATCGCGCGTCAGCGTGCGGGTCGCCTGGAAGCCGTTCTGGCCGGGCAGCACGACGTCCATCAGCACGAGGTCCGGACGCGCCTGCTTCACCTTGACCATCGCATCTTCGGCACTCTCGGCGGTCGATACCAGAAAACCGTTCTTGGCGAGCAGCTCGCTCAGGAACTGGCGATCGGTGGGCGAATCGTCGACGACCAGTATTTTCTTGATGGCCATGGATGCCTCTCAGCAAGCGATTGGAGAAGGTCCTACGTATTCGTTGACCGCTGCGACCAGGCCTTCCTTGGTGAAGGGCTTGGTCAGGTAGCGGTCGGATCCGGCAAGCCGGCCGCGCGCACGATCGAACACGCCGTCTTTGCTCGAGAGCATGATCACCGGCGTGGATTTGAGCTTCGGGTTCTGCTTGATGAGCGCGCAGGTCTGGTAGCCGTCAAGGCGCGGCATCATGATGTCGACGAAGATCAGCCTCGGCTGGTGGTCGGCGATCTTGGAGAGCGCATCGAAACCATCCTCGGCGAGAATCACTTCGTAACCCGCCTGCCGCAGGAACATCTCGGCGCTGCGACGGATGGTGTTACTGTCGTCGATAACCAACACCTTGATCGGCGACGCCTACCTTGCACCAGTCCCGCGTCATCGGCGCCAACTTCCGCACATGAGTCCTAGGCTGTGGACCGATCCCCATCGCGAACTGGCCAGCGCATGAAAATCGTCGACGTCCGCGCCTATCCAACGTCGTTTCCCATTCCAACGGCAAACCGCGTCGCGCTCGGCATCGGCACTGCGGTAAAGCGCGATGCCGTCGTCGTGAAGGTCACCACCGATGAAGGCCTCGCCGGCTGGGGCGAAGCCCATCATGGCCGCGCACACACCGCCGTGGCGAAGCTGATCGAAACGACGCTGAAGCAGCTCGTGCTTGGCATGGACGCCGACGACGTGACCGGCGTATGGGAGAAGATGTACCGCTTCCAGCTCGCGAGCCACGGCATGGGCGCAGGCGCCTGCCTGGCGATGAGCGGCATCGACATGGCACTCTGGGACATTCGCGGCAAGGCGCAGGGCCTGCCGCTCTACCGCCTGCTCGGCGGCCGCCGCAAGGCGATTCCCGCCTATGCGGGCGGCGTCTCGCTCGGCTACCAGCCTCCGCGCGAGCTCATCGCCGAGGCGCGCAAGAGCGTCGATAGCGGCTACCGTGCGATCAAGCTGCGGGTCGGCGATTCACCCGGGCGCGACATCGAACGGATGCGCGCGGCGCGCCAGGAATTCGGCGACGGACTCGCGATTCTCACCGACGCCAATATCGGCTATCGCCTCGACGATGTGCGCCAAGTCATGCCCGCGATGGACGAGCTGCGCATCGGCTGGCTCGAGGAGCCGTTTCCGGCGCACGACTACCGCAGCTACCGTGAGGCACGGACCTATGGACGCACGCCGCTCGCCGCCGGCGAGAACCACTACACTCGCTTCGAATTCAACCGGGTGCTGGAGGACGGCGCCATCACCATCCTGCAGCCGGACCTCTCCAAGACCGGCGGCATCACCGAGGCGCTGCGCATCGCGGCGCTCGCCTCGGCCTGGAAGCTGCCGATCCATCCCCACAGCTCGATGACCGGCCTGAACCACGCCGCGACGATCCACTTCCTCGCCGCCATCGACAACGGCGGCTACTTCGAGGGCGACGTGTCGCGCTCGAACAAGTTTCGGGACGACCTGGTCGCCAATCCGGGCGCGATCGACCGCGACGGCAACGTCTGGCCGCTCGAGGCGCCGGGGCTCGGCCTCGAAGTGAACGAAGAGTTTCTCTCCGCGCACCCGCCGATCGAGGGCCCCGGCTATATTTGACCCATGAGGAAATTGCTGCTGGCGGCGCTCGCCGCGCCGCTCATCGCCCACGCCCAGAGCTGGCCGTCCAAGCCGATCCGCTGGGTGGTGCCCTACACCGGCGGCGGCATCACCGATGTGGTCACGCGCGTCGTCACGCAGAAGATGCAGGCCTCGCTCGGCCAGCCGATCGTCGTCGACAACCGGCCGGGCGCGAACAGCATCCTCGGTTCCGACATCGCCGCGAAGAGCGCGCCCGACGGCTACACGATGCTGACCGTCATCGCCGGTTACGCCGCCAACGTCACGCTATATCAGGGCAAGCTGCCTTTCGACCCGCGCAAGGACCTGACGCCCATTTCGCTCGCCGGCGTCGCGCCGCTCATCCTCACCGCCAACGCCAGCTTCCCGCCCAAGGACGTCCGCGACCTCATAGCTTTCGCCAAGGCTAATCCCGGCAAGGTCAACTTCGGCTCCTCCGGCATCGGCGCCGCCGCGCACCTCACCACCGAGCTCCTCAAGCAGACCGCCGGCATCGATATGGTGCACGTGCCTTACAAGGGCACCGCGCCCGCCCTCACCGCGCTCATGGCGAACGACATCCAGATCCTCGTCGACGTGCCGAGCACGCTGATGCCGCACGTGCGCGGCGGCAAGATCAAGGCGCTCGCGATGTTTTCCGCCAAGCGCATTCCGGGCGCGCCCGAAGTACCGACGATGGCAGAGGCCGGCGGCCCGCCGCTGGAATCATCGACCTGGGTGCTCTTCATGGCGCCGGGCGGCACGCCGCGCGAGATCGTCAACCGCCTTGCGCAGGAGACCGCGAGAGCGATCAACCAGTCGGACATCAAGGACCGCTTCAGCCAGATCGGCATTGAGACGGTCGGCAACACGCCGGCCGAGGCGGCGCAGTTCCTAGACGCCGAAATTGCGAAATGGGCGAAGGTCATCACCACCGCCGGGGTGAAAGCCGAGCAATGAGAGTATTCATCGCCGCCGCCGTGCTTTTTGCGAGCACCGCGATGGCGCAATCCTGGCCGGCGCGGCCGCTGCGCTACATCGTTCCTTTCCCGCCGGGCGCGTTCAACGACACGCTCGCGCGTACGCTCGCGGCGGAGCTGCCGAAGACGCTCGGGCAGCCAGTGATCGTCGAGAACCGCCCGGGCGGCAATACGATCATCGGGACGGAAATGGCAGCGAAGTCGCCGCCCGATGGCTACACGCTTTTCGGCGCGGCGCTGCCGTTTTCAGTGGTGCAGACGCTGTACAAGACCTCGTTCGACGTCACCAAAGATTTCGCGCCGATCACGCTGGCCGGCGTGACGCCGAACCTGCTGGTCGCGAACACCGGCATGCCGTTCAACGACGTCAAGGGCCTGATCGCTTACGCGAGGGCGAATCCCGGCGGCCTCAATTACGCGAGCGCCGGCAACGGCAGCTCGAACCACCTGTCCTTCGAGCTCTTCAAGCTGATGACCGGCACGCGCATCACGCACGTGCCGTACAAGGGCAGCGCGCCGGCCGTTACCGACCTGATCGCCGGCCAGGTGCAAGTGATGTTCGACAACACGCCGAACGTGCTGCCGCAGGTCAAGGGCGGGAGGCTGAAGGCGCTCGCCGTGTCGTCGAAGACTCGCTCCAGCCAGGCGCCCGAGATTCCGACGGTCGACGAATCCGGCGTGCCCGGCTACGACGTCGGCGTCTGGTTCGGCGTGCTCACCGTCGCCGGCACGCCGCGCGAGATCGTGCAGCGGTTGAATGCGGACATGGTGCGCATCCTCAACTCGACGGAGGTAAAGGAG
>JAEKLK010000022.1 GCA_019509895.1 Betaproteobacteria bacterium
CCGACGTCCGGGTTTTCCGTCACGTAATATCCGCCGGCCGCAACGATGCCAACGGCGGGTGAGGAAATCACCAGATACCGGCATGGAAGCGCTTGCAGAAAGCTCGCGAACTGGTCGCGTTCAGCGGCGGCGAAATACTCCGGTACGTTACTGTCGAAGAGCGTAAGGCAGGCTGCGTGATCTTCGCTTGCGTACTCACGCGTGGATAACCGAGCCGTGTCATCGGCCATTGGAAAAGCTGATCTGACTCCATTCATGGCTTGAGATGGCTGTGCACCAGCTCGAAGGTCGCGCCACCGAGGTAGGGTTGCGTCAGCGCACCTTTCTCGCTCGGCTGCACCGTGCCGCGATCGACGAAGACGATGCCGCGCTGCTGCAGCGCCTTGACGGCGGCCGGCACGTCCGGCGCGCCGAGGCCGACGCGCACCAGCTCCTCTTCCCAGCGGACGTCCTCCGAGCCGGGCGGCGGCTCGATCAGCTGCAGATAGAACTTGTGGCACGGGCTCTCGAGCAGCGTGCCCTTCGGCAGCACGCCGAAGTACTGGCCGCGCGGCAGCACGGAGAAGCCGAAGAGCGTCTGGTAGAAGTCGAGCCAGTCGGCGGTGCGATCGCCCTGGATCGCCTGCACGATGCCGAACCAGTGAAGGCCCGCCACGGCTTGCGGATTGCGATCGGTGCCGGCGAGCGGCACGAAGTCGACGTCGTAGATCGAGAAATCGCGATAGCGGTCGACGAAGTAGATCAGCGTCTCGGCCACGCCGTGGACGCCCGGGATGTTGAGCTCCATGGCGGAGGCGCGGGTCGGCATGTCCCAGGCGCCGAGCTCGAGCGAGCGCTTGTGCGCGACCGCGGCGTCGCTCACGCGCAGCGCGAAGGCCGAGACGGTCGGCGTACTGTCCGTAGCCTCGTGCGCGTTGACGATCAGGTTCATCTTTGCCTGGCGGTAGAGCATCACCTCGCGCGAGCGGTGCCGGGCGATGGCGGCGAAGCCCATTTTCTGCAGCAGCGCGCCGAAGGCCTGCGGCTGCGAGGTGGCGTACTCGACGAATTCCAGCCCGTCGAGGCCGAGCGGGTTGGACGGCTCGGGCAGATTCTCTTGCGTGCTCATTCCGGCTGGATCCCCGCCTGCTTGACGATACGGCCCCACTTCTCGATCTCGGACTTGATCACGTCGGCAAACTGCTCTGGCGTGCCGCCTTGGATCTCGATGCCGGCGCCGCTCAGCTTGCCGCGCACATCGTCCTGCTTGAGCGCCGCGTTGATGGCGCCGTTCAGCTTCGCGACGACCGGCTTCGGCGTGCCCGCGGGCGCCAGGATGCCCCCCCAGGTGCTCGCGTCGTAGCCCGGCAGGCCCGACTCGGCGATGGTCGGCAGCTCGGGCATCGAGCTCGCGCGCTTCAGCGTCGTCACCGCGATGCCGCGCAGCGTCCCCGCCTTCACGTGGCCGCGGACCGCGGTGATCGTGTCGAAGATCATCGCCGTGCGCCCGGCCAGGAGATCGGGATGCGCGGCCGAGCTGCCCTTGTACGGCACGTGGTGCATCTTCGTGCCGGTCATGCTCATGTAGAGCTCGGCCGCCATGTGCAGCGAGCTGCCCGGACCGCTCGAAGCGTAGATCGCCTTGTCCGGGTTCGCCTTCACCCACGCGGTGAGTTCGGCCACTGTCTTCGCCGGCACCGACGGATGGACCGCGAGGAGCAGCGGCACTACGTGCGTGTACACGACGGGCTCGAAGTCCTTCACCGGGTCGTACGGCAGGTCCTTGTACAGATGCTTGTTGGTCGCATGGCTCGACGCGACGATGAGGAGGGTGTAGCCATCCTCTTGGCGACGAAATCGGTGCCGAGATTGTTCGCGGCGCCCGGCTTGTTCTCGACCACCACCGCCTGTCCGAGCGAGCCGGTGAGCTTGTCGCCGAGCGTGCGCGCGATCAGATCGATCGCGCCGCCGGGCGTCGCGGGCACGACGATCCTCACCGGCCGCGAGGGATACGGCTGAGCCGCGGCGCACGCCGCCCACAGGGCGGCGATGGCGAAGAGCAGCCGGGTCATAGGCCGAGTATCTTGCGTGCTTCGGTCACGGTGGCGGGGCGACGATTGTATTTCGCGCAGAGCTCGGCGACGCGCTTCACCAGCGCCGCGTTCGACGGTGCGAGCTTCTCCCGGCTCATGCGCACGTTGTCCTCGAGGCCGGTGCGGCAATGGCCGCCGCGCTCGAGCGACCACTCGTTAAGCGTAATCTGGTCCTTGCCGATGCCGGCGCCCGTCCAGGTCGAGCCCGGCGCGATGCGCTCGAGCGTGCGCACATAGAAGTCGAACGTCTCGCGATCGACCGGCATCGCATTCTTCACGCCCATCACGAACTGCACGTGCAGCGGCCCCTTGATCTTGCCGGCCTTCATCATCGCCGCGGCCTGGAAGATCATCGAGAGGTCGAACGCCTCGACCTCCGGCTTGATGCCGTGCTTCAGCATCTCGGCCGCCAGCCACTCGACGAGCTCGGGCGCATTCTCGTAGACGCGCGTCGGAAAATTGACCGAGCCGGTGGCGAGCGATGCCATGTCGGGCTTGAGCGAGAGCATGCCGCCGCGGTCGCGCCCGGTGCCCGAGCGCCCGCCGGTGGAGAGCTGCGTGATCATCCCCGGGCAGTGCTTGCGGATGCCTTCCAGCACCTTGGCGAAGCGCTTGGGATCGGAGGTGGCCTTGCCTTCTTCGTCGCGCACATGCAGATGGACGAGCGTCGCGCCCGCTTCATACGCCTCGTGCGTCGATTCGACCTGCTCCTGCGGCGAGATCGGCACGGCCGGGTTGTCCTTCTTGCCCGGAAGCGAACCGGTGATGGCGACGGTGATGATGCACGGCGTGCTCATGGGGCGAGCTGTGCTCCCAGTTCGGCGGCGGCGGCCTGCAGATGCGGAAGATACAGCGTCCGCATGTCGCGCAGTGAGACGCGGCCCGCCTCGACGATGACGTTGATGCCGGCCACCACGGTGCCGGCTGCGTTGCGCACCGGCACCGCGATCGAGCGCACGGCGATCTCCAGCAGCCGGTCGGCGATGGCGTAATCCTGCTCCCGCACGCGCGCGAGCTCGTCGCGCAGCTTCTCTTTCGACGTCGCGGTGCGCTCGGTAAAGGGCTTGAGCTCGGCCTTCGCCAGCCACTGGTCGAGTTCCCGCCGCGGCAGGTTGGCGAGCAGCACGTGGCCGATCGACGTGCAGTAGGCGGGCAGCCGGCTGCCGACGTTCAGCGTCACCGCGATGATGCGCGAGGTGACCGAGCGTCCGAGATAGAGGATGTCCTCGCCGTCCAGCGTGGCGAGCGAGCACGACTCGTTCACCGTCTCGCTCACGCGGTCGAGGAAAGGCTGGGCCGTCACCACGAGCGGCGTCGACGACAGGTAGGCATGGCCGAGCCCGAGCACCTTCGGCTGCAGCGCATAGTTGCGCCCGTCCGCGCTCGCCACGTACCCGAGCTGGGCCAGCGTGTACAGGCAGCGGCGCACCGAAGCGCGCGGGATGCCGGTCTTGTGCGAGAGCTGCGCGATCGACATGCGGCGCTGCTCGCGCGAGAAGCCGCGCATCACCTCCAGGCCTCTTGCCAGCGACGCCATGTAATTGGGATCGGCCATGTTCGATATTCGCCCGGTAATCCGATAATCGCCCTTGACGGATGTTACGCCGGCTCGTAGCATTTGCAACACGAGGAGGTTCATGGAGCGGGCGATCGAGGGCTTCTGCCGGCTGATCGAGATCGTCATCGCGGCGTTTCTCGCGGTGATGGTGGTGATGGTGTTCGGCAACGTCGTCCTGCGCTATGCCTTCAACTCCGGCATCGTCGTTTCCGAGGAGCTGTCGCGCTGGCTCTTTCTCTGGGTCACGTTCCTCGGCGCCATCGTCGCCCTGAAGGAAAGGGCGCATCTCGGCAGCGACTTCCTCGTTTCGCGCCTGCCGGTCGCGGGAAAGAAGATCTGCCTCCTGCTCGGGCACCTGCTGATGCTCTACGCCACCTGGCTGCTCTTCTCCGGCGCGCTGGCGCAGGCGCGCATCAACCTCAACGTCGAGGCGCCGGTGAGCGGCGCCTCGATGGCCTTCGTCTACGGCACCGGCGTGGTGTTCGCGTTCTTCGCCGCGCTGCTGCTTGACCATCGGCATCTTCCTCGGCGCGCTCCTCGCCGCCATGGCGATCGGCATGCCCATCGCGTACGCGCTGCTAGTTACCGGCATCGCGCTGATGTGGCACCTGCATTCCTTCGATCCGCAGATCCTGGCGCAGAACCTGATCGAGGGTGCCAACAGCTTTACGCTGCTCGCGGTGCCATTCTTCCTTCTTGCCGGCGAGATCATGAACGTCGGCGGGCTCTCGCGCCGCATCGTCGACGTCGCGCTCGCGCTCGTCGGCCACGTGCGTGGCGGCCTCGGCTACGTGGCGATCATCGCTTCGGTGCTGCTGGCGGCGCTCTCCGGTTCCGCCGTCGCCGACGCGGCAGCGCTCACCGCCCTCCTCCTGCCGATGATGACCAAGGCCGGGCACGACAAGGCGCGCTCGGCCGGCTTGCTGGCCGCCGGCGGCATCATCGCGCCGATCATTCCGCCCTCGATCGGCTTCGTCATCTTCGGCGTCGCGGCGAACGTCTCGATAACGCGCCTGTTCCTCGCGGGCATCGTGCCGGGAATGCTGATTGGCGGCGCGCTCTGGGCGACCTGGTGGTGGCTGAGCCGGCGCGAGTCGATTCCCGTGCCGCCGCGCAAGTCCGCCGCCGACGTGCTGAAGGCGATGCGCGACTCACTCTGGGCGCTGCTCCTGCCGGTGATCATCCTGGTGGGCTTACGCTTCGGCGTCTTCACGCCTACGGAGGCGGCCGTAGTCGCCGCGGTGTATGCGCTTTTCGTCGCCACGGTGGTCTATCGCGAGATGCGGCTCGCGCAGATCGTGGAGGTGTTCGTCAACGCCGCCAAGACCACGGCGGTGATCATGTTCCTGGTGGCAGCGGCGCTGGTTTCCGCCTACCTCATCACGGTCGCGCAGATTCCGCAGCAGATGGTCACGCTGTTGCAGCCCTTCATGGGCAACCAGACGCTCCTTATGATCGCCATCATGGTGCTGGTGATGGCGGTGGGCACGGCGATGGACATGACGCCGACCATCCTTATCCTCACGCCGGTGCTGATGCCGGTGGTCAAGGCCGCGGGCATCGATCCGGTGTACTTCGGCGTGCTGTTCATCATCAACAACGCCATCGGCCTCATCACGCCTCCGGTCGGTACGGTGCTCAATACGGTCGCCGGTGTCGGCCGCATGAAGATGGACGAGGTCACGCGCGGTATGCTGCCCTTCATGTGGGCAGAGTTCGCGATGATGTTCCTGATGGTGCTATTCCCGCCGCTCATTACCGTTCCGGCGCGCTGGTTCGCCGGCTGATTTCCACTTCCAGGAGTCCACGATGAAACGCCTTTTCACTTCGATCGCCAGCCTCGCTTTCGTGCTCGCCTGCGCCGGCGCGCAGGCGCAGGAATTCAAGTTCGCGACGCAGAACCCCAAGGGCCATCCGATCGTCGTCGGCATGGAGAAGTTCGCCGAGCTGGTGGCCGCGAAAAGCGGCGGCAAGATGAAGGTCAACCTGTTTCCGGGCGGCGTGCTCGGCAGCGACCAGGCGAACGTCTCCGGCCTGCAGGGCGGCACGCTCGAGATCGTGTCGCTCAATTCCGGCATCCTCGCCTCGCAGGCGAAGGAGTTCGGCATCTATGACTTCCCGTTCATGTTCGCGAGCCCCAAGGAAGCCGACGCCGTGGTCGACGGGCCGTTCGGAAAGATGATGCACCAGAAGCTCGAAGCGAAGGGCATCGTCGGCCTCGCCTACTGGGAGCTCGGCTTTCGCGAGATCACCAACAGCCGCCGGCCGATCCACAAGGTCGACGACATCGCCGGGCTAAAGCTGCGCGTCATTCCGAACGCCATCAACGTCGACTGGGTGAAAGCGTTGGGCGCCAATCCGACGCCGCTCGCCTTTCCCGAGGTCTACGCGGCGCTCGACCAGAAGGCCATCGACGGTCAGGAGAACCCGCTCACCGTGATCAACGCCAACAAGTTCTACGAGGTGCAGAAGCACGTCGCGCTCACCAACCACCAGTACAACCCGCAGTCCGTGATCTTCAGCAAGAAGCTCTGGGACACGCTCAGCGATGCCAACAAGAAAATCCTGACCGACGCCGCGCTCGAAGCGGGCAAGTTTCAGCGCCAGGCGTCGCGCGAGGCGGCCGGCGCGGCGCTCGAGAGCCTGAAGAAGAACGGCATGCAGGTCACCGAGCTCAGCGCCGCCGAGCTCGCCAAGTTCCGCGACAAGATGAAGCCGGTGATCGCCAAGCACTCCGAGGTGGTCGGCGCCGACACGGTCAAGGCGCTCGAGGCGGAGCTCTCCAAGCTGCGCAAGTAAGTTGGCGAAGACCCGTATCGCAGTCGCGGGCGCCGGCCTGATCGGCCGAGCACACATGAAGGTGGCGCAGGCGAGCAACACCTGCGCCCTCTCGGCGATCGTCGATCCCTCCCCGAGCGCCGCGCAGGCCGCGGCCGAAGCGGGCGTGCCGCACTACGACTGCGTCGATGCGCTCCTCGCCCGCAATCGCCCGGACGGGATGATCCTCGCCACGCCGAACCGGCTTCACGTGCCGCAGGCGCTGCAATGCATCGCCGCCGCCGTGCCCGCGCTGATCGAAAAGCCGCTCGCCACCAGCGTCGCCGAAGGCCAGCAGCTGCTCGCCACGGAGGGCAAAGCGAAGCTGCTCGTCGGCCATCACCGCGCGCACAGCCCGATCATGGCCAAGGCGAAGGAGGTGATCGACTCCGGCGTCCTCGGGCGGCTGGTCACGGTCATGGGTAGCGCGACCTTCATGAAGCCGGACCATTATTTCGAAGAGGCGCCCTGGCGCCGCCAGCCCGGCGGCGGCCCCATCCTCATCAACATGATCCACGAGGTGCACAACCTGCGCATCCTGTGCGGCGAGATCGTCGCCGTGCAGGCCATCGCCTCGCACGCGGTGCGCAACTTCCCGGTCGAGGATACCGTTGCGATCAACCTGCAATTCGCGAGCGGCGTGCTCGGCACCTTCATGCTCTCCGACACGGCCGCGTGCGCGCGCAGCTGGGAGCAGACCTCGCAGGAGAACAAGAGTTACCCAAGCTACGCGGACGAGGACTGTTACGTCATCGCCGGCACCAACGGCTCGCTCTCCGTGCCGACCATGCGCGTCAAGAAATACCCGCGGCCGGAGGACCGCTCGTGGTGGAAGCCGTTCGAGAGATCGGTCGTGCCGATGCAGCGGGAGGATCCGCTCCGGCTGCAGCTCGAGCATTTCGGCGCGGTGATCCGCGGCGAGGCGCGGCCGCTCGTCACGGTGCGCGACGGGCTCGCCAATCTGAGGATCACCGAAGCCATCGCCGAGGCGGCGAAGTCGGGCACCGTGGTCAGGCTGTGAAGCCGATCACCATCCGCGGCAGGCCCGCCGCCATGCCGCTCATCTGCGCGCCGCTCGTCGGCGCCAACCCTGATGCGCTACTCGCCGAGGCCGCCGCCGCGCAGGCCGCCCGGGCGGACATCGTCGAGTGGCGCGTCGACCACTTTCGGCAGATAGAGGATGCCGCGGCGGTGATCGACGCCGGACGCGCGCTGCGCCGCGCGCACTCGGACATGCCGCTCCTCTTCACGCGCCGCTCGGAGCGCGAAGGCGGCCAGCGGGTGGCCATTTCCGAACGGCAGGTCGCGCAGCTCTGCGCTGAGGTTTGCCGCGCCGGCTTCGCCGATCTGGTCGACTTCGAGATGTCGAGCGCCGCCGTCGACATGAAGACGGTGCGCGAAGCGGCTCGACACAACGGTGTGGGCCTGGTCTGCTCGTACCACGACTTCGAGCGCACAGCGCCCCTGGGCGATCTCGTCGCACATTTCCGCCGCGCGCAAGAGCTCGGCGGCGATGTCGGCAAGGTGTCGGTCATGGCGCGCACGGTGGAAGACGCGCTGACGCTGCTCGCGGCGACGTTGCAGGCGGCGAAGACGCTGCAGATCGCGCTCATCGGCGTCTCCATGGGACCGCACGGCGCAGTCAGCCGCATGGTCGGATTCGCCTTCGGCTCGGCGCTGACCTTCGGGGTTGCGACCCGTGGCTCGGCGCCGGGGCAGATGCCGATCGGCGAGCTGCGCGCCGCCATCGAGGTCGCGCGCAAGGCGCTTTCCGCATGAGATGAGCGACTTCCTGCAGCTCGTGGTATCGGGCACGGCGGTCGGCGCGATCTACGCGCTCGCGGCGCTCGGCTTCACGCTGCTCTGGCAGGCCTCCGGCACCATCAACTTCGCGCAGGGCGAGTTCGTCATGGTGCCGGCGTTCATCACGCTCCTCTGCCTCGGCTGGGGCATGCCGCTGCCGCTCGCCTTCGCCGTGACCTGCCTCGTGGCAATGGCGCTCCTCGGCGTTGCGTTCAAGAACGCGGTGGTCGATCCGCTCCGGCGCCACGGCGTGATTCCCCTGGTGATCGCCACGCTCGGCCTCTCGATCGGCCTGAAGAACCTGGTCAAGGCCGGATACAGCGCCGGGCCGCAACCCTTCCCGAACGTCTTCCCCGACACGCTGTTCACCCTCGGACCGCTGCGCCTCTCGGCCTACGACCTCGGCGCGCTGCTCCTTGCCGGGGTGATGGTCTTCGGCGTGCAGGCGTTCCTCAACCGCACCGTGACCGGCCGTGCCATGCAAGCGGTGGCGCAGAACACCGAAGCCGCCACGGTGCTCGGCATCAATGTGAAGCGCATGGTGCTCTACGTCTTCCTGATCAACGCGCTGCTCGCCTCGGTGACGGCACTCCTCGTCACGCCGACTTACCTCGCCAAGTTCGACATGGGCGACGCCATCGGCCTCAAGGCCTTTTACGCGGCCATCATCGGCGGCTTCAACCAGACACGCGGCGCGCTGCTCGGCGGCGTGCTGGTGGGCGTGCTCGAGAACCTCACCGGTGCCTACGTTTCGCCCGCGTACAAGGAAGGCGTGGCGCTGATGCTCTTCCTCGTCGTCATCCTCTTCAAGCCGGAGGGTCTGCTCGGCAAAGCCGAGGAGCGCAAGGTATGAGCAAAGTCGAGGTGACTATCGTGGGCGCGGCGCTGATCGCGATCGCGCTGGCGCCGCTCGGGCTGAAGAACTACGGCATCTATCTCCTCACGCTATGGTGCGTCTACGTGATGGCGGGCATGGGCCTCAACCTCACGGTCGGCTATGCCGGCCAGATGTCGATCGGCCATGCGGCCTTCGTCGGCATCGGCGCGTACACGGCGGCGATCCTGATGAAGCTCGGCTGGTCGTTCTGGCTGGTGTTGCCGGCGGCGGCGCTTCTTTGCTTCGCGGTCGGCTTGGTGCTCGGCTTCCCGGCGCTGCGCGTGCAGCACCACTACCTCGCCTTCGCCACGCTCGGCTTCAATGTGCTCATGTTTCTCTTCTTCCGCAACGAGGAGTGGCTGACCGGCGGCACCTTCGGCATCTCGGGCATCCCGCGGCCGCCGCTCTTCGATCGCTCGGGCGCGTACTTCTACTTCACTTATGGATCGACCCTCGTGCTCGCGCTGGCGCTGGCATGGATCATCCGCTCGCCCTGGGGCCGCGCCTTTGCCGCCCTGCGCGACAATCCGATCCGCGCGGAGAGCCTGGGCGTCAACATCATGGCGTACACGCTGCTCGCCTTCGCCATCGGCGCCGCGTTCGCCGGCATCGCCGGCGCCTATTTCGCGTCGCTGGTGGAGTTCATCGAGCCGGCGCCTTTCAGCCTGACATCGTCGCTGATGATGCTGCTCATGGTGATCGTCGGCGGCTCGGGCCGCTTCTTCGGGCCGATGCTCGGTGCCGCGATCGTCGTCCTGCTGCCCGAGTGGCTGCGCGTCATGAAGGACTGGTACCTGGTGATGTTCGGCCTCGCGGTGGTGGCGCTCATGATCTGGCTGCCCGGCGGCCTGCTCTCAATCCCCGAGCGCCTGCGGCGCGCATGACTCCTTTTCTCGAAGTGAAAGATTGCCGCAAGCACTACGGCGCCATCCACGCGGTGGATGGCGTGAGCTTTGCGGTCGCGCCGGGCGAGATCGTCGGCGTGATCGGCCCGAACGGCAGCGGCAAGACCACGCTCTTCAACGCCATCCTCGGCCAGATCCGGCCGACCTCGGGCCACATGGAGTTCTGCGGCGAGGACATCACCGGCATGTCGCCGCTCGAGCTCGCGCGACGCGGCGTTGGCCGCACGTTCCAGACGCTGCAGNNGGCAAGCTCTCGGTGCGCGACAATCTGATCGTCGCGGCGCAGGAGTTTAAGGGCACGCTGCCCTCGCGCCTGTTCGCGCCGCCCGACGCCGGCCTTGGAAAGCACGCCGACGAGATGATCGAGCTCTTCCGGCTGCAGCCTGTCGCGCATCTGCCGGCTGGCAGCCTCTCCTATGGCCAGCAGAAGCTGATCGACATCGCCATGGCGTTCATGCCGAAACCGCGCCTCGTGCTGCTGGATGAGCCGTGCGCTGGCGTCAATCCGGCGCTGGTCGAGCAGTTGCGCGAGCTCCTGATGACGCTCAACAAGACCCAAGGTGGCAGCTTCGTCGTCATCGAGCACAACATGGACTTCATCATGCGCCTGTGTCCGCGCGTCATCTGCATGGTGGAAGGCAGAGTGCTCGCCGAAGGCCGGCCCGACGAAGTGCAGTTGAACCGCGCCGTGCTGGAGGCCTACCTTGGCAATTGAGTTCCGCGAGGTGGTCGCCGGCTACTCGCCGACGCTCACCATCCTGAACGAGCTCAGCTTCACCGCACGCGAGGGCGAGATCACGCTCCTCATCGGCCCGAACGGCGCCGGCAAATCGACCGCGCTGAAGACGCTCTTCGGGCTGCTCACGCCGCGCAGCGGCGATATTCGACTGGACGGGAAGAGCGTCGCCGGCACCACGCCGCGCGAGATGCTCGCGCACGGCGTCGCCTTCGTGCCCCAGGGCCGCAACCTCTTCGGCGGGCTCTCGGTGCTGCATAACCTGGAGCTCGGCGGCATCACGCTGAAATCCGGGCTGCGCGAGCGCATCGAGGAGGTGCTCGCTCGCTTCCCGCGCATCCGCGAGCGGCTGCACAACCAGGCCTCGACGCTTTCCGGAGGCGAGCAGAAGCAGCTCGAGATCGGCCGCGCGCTGCTCCTGCGTCCGCGCGTGCTCCTGATCGACGAGCCGTCGATCGGCCTTTCGCCGCTCATCAGCCAGGAAGTGTTTCGCCTCCTTCGCACGCTCGCCGATGCCGGCACCACTATCCTGATGGTCGAGCAGAACGTGAGGAGCGCGCTCAACTTCGCCGATCGTGCGCTGGTCCTGGAAATGGGCCGCCTCGCGCTCGAGCGCCCGGCCGGGGAGCTCCTGCACGAGCCGGATCTCCATCGCCTGTTCCTCGGCGGCTCGGTGCAAAGGAAACCTTCATGACGCGCCGCATCGTCACGGGCCATCGTCAGGATGGTCGCTCCACCGTGCTCATGGACGGGCAGGCAACGCAGGTGAGGCAAAGGCACGCCGGCAACGCCTCGACGCTGCTCTGGGTCACCGATGAGACGCCGGCCGACGTTTCCGGCGGCGGTGATCGCGCCGCTCGCGACATCGGCGTGCCGCCGCCGGCGCGCGGCACGATCTTCCGCATCGCTGAATTCCCACCGGGAAGCGGCGGTGAGGTCCGCGACAATGAGAGCGTGCTGCGCGACTTCGGCATCGGCCCGGACATCGCCCGGGGCGCGCCGCCGCGCCATCCGGCCATCCATCGCACGCGTAGCCTCGACTACGTCGTCGTGCTGGAGGGCGAAATATCCCTCCTCCTCGACGACGGTGAGGTCACCGTCAAGGCTGGCGATGTCGTGATCCAGCAGGGCACGAATCACGCGTGGATCAACCGCGGCAACGCCACCTGCCGGCTGGCGATGGTATTCATCGACGCTCAAGAGCCGGCCGCACTCGCGAGGCAAACGTAATGACGCGTCCGATTGGTCTCGCCGCGCTCACCGTGCTCGAGCTGTCGCACCACGAGCAAGTGAGCGTCGCTGCGCAAGCCGGCTATTCGCATGTCGGGCTGCGTCTGCGGCCGGTCACCGGGCAGCCGTTCCTCTTCCCGATCGACATGCCGGCGATCAAGGCGCGCCTGGCAGACACCGGCGTGAAGGTGCTCGACGTCGAGGTGTTTCGCCTGGGCGGGGACACGAACGTGTCCGAGTTCGAGCCGGTGATGGCGATGGCCGGCGAGGTTGGCGCGGGGCATCTGCTGGTGCATGGCGCGGACGCCGACGAGGCGCGCATGGCCGATACGTTCGGGCGCTTCTGCGACTTGGCGGCACGCTATGACCTGGTCGCCGACCTGGAGCCGATGCCGTGGGTGGAAGTCTCCACGGTGGCCAAGACGCTCGCCGTGCTGCGCCGCGCCGGCCGCGCAAACAGCGCGCTGCTGGTGGACGCGATTCACTTCTTCCGCGCCGGCGACCGCCCCGAGGAGCTGGCGAGCGTGCCGCGCCACTCGTTGCGGTATGCCCAGTTCTGCGACGCGCGCGCGGAAAAGCCCACCGACATGCAGGAGATCATCCGCCAGGCGCGCAGCGATCGCCTGATGCCCGGCGAAGGCGGCCTCGATTTGCTCGCACTCCTGCGCGCGCTGCCCGAACATCTGCCGCTCAGCCTCGAGATTCCTTACGCGACACCCATGCCGCCGCTCGAGCGCGCTCGCCGTGCCTACCAGTCGACGCTGCGCGTCCTGGAACAACTGTGAACATCCGCGGCACTACGCGCCTCATCGCGCACATCGGCTACCCGACAGACACCTTCAAGGCGCCGATGATCTACAACCCGTACTTCGAGCACGCGGGCGTCGATGCGGTGGTCGTGCCGATGGGCTGCGCGCCGAGTGCGTACCCGGCATTCCTGAAGTCGGTGTTCAGCCTGACGAACATCCTCGGCGCGCTCGTTACCATGCCGCACAAGGTGAGCACCGTCGCGCTGCTCGACGAGGCGACGCCGGCAGTGCGCATCGCCGGCTCGTGCAACGCCGTGCGCCGCGGCCGCAACGGCGCCCTGCAGGGCGACCTCTTCGACGGCGAAGGTTTCGTGCGCGGCGTACGGCGCAAGGGATTCAAGGTCGAAGGCGCGCGCGCGCTGGTCGTCGGCGCGGGCGGCGTCGGCGCCGCCATCGCCGCATCGCTCGCGCACGCCGGCGTGGCGACCCTCGCGCTCTTCGATGTGCACGCCGAATCGGCGACGCGGCTCGGCGAGCGGCTGCGCCACCACTATCCGCAGCTTCGCGTGAGTGCCGGCTCGAACGACCCCGCCGGCCATGATCTGGTCGTGAATGCGACGCCGCTCGGCATGAAGGATGGCGATCCGCTGCCGGTGGACGTCGCTCGGCTTTCGCCCGCGGCCTTCGTTGGCGAAGTGGTGATGAAGGATGAGATGACAGCGTTCCTCAACGAGGCCGCGGCTCGCGGCTGCCGCTTCCAGGTCGGCACCGACATGCTGTTCGAGCAGGTCCCGGCGTATTTGGAGTTCTTCGGCTTGCCGAGCACTACGCCCGAGGAGCTGCGAGCGCTGGCGAAGATCAGCTACTGATGATCGGTCGCGCGGCAGTGACGATATGGTGCGACATCGCGCCCGATGTGCGCGACGAGCTCAACCACTGGCACGCGCACGAGCACATGCCCGAGCGGCTCGGCATCCCCGGCTTTCTGCGCGGCTCACGCTGGGTCGCCGAGCAGGGTGAGGGCTACTTCATCCTCTACGAGGCGCGTGATGAGGAGTCGATCACCGGCCGCGCCTATCTCGAGCGGCTGAACAACCCCACGCCGTGGTCGCGACGGATGATGCCTCATCACCGGAACATGGTGCGTGGCCCCTGCCGCAGCGAGTCTCGCTTTGGTGCCGGACTCGGAACCGAGCTGCTCACGCTGCGCTTCTCAGCGCTGGCCGGCAAAGCCGATGCTCTCGGCCGGTGGGCCGACGCGGTGCTCGCGGCCGTGGTGACCCAGGCCGGTCTCGTCGCCGCCGCTCGTTTGCGCTACATCGGGCAGCCGTCGGTGCCCCTCACGACCGAGCAGCAGCTGCGCGGCGGCGATCAGACGCCTGACTGGGTCGTCCTGGTGAATGGCTACAGCGTCGACGCGGTGGCCGACGTGGCACGCGAGCTGAATGAGGCGGCGCTGACGCGGCACGGTGCCGCGCCGGGATGCGCTGCGGGACGCTATCGCCTCGCCTATGTATTGACTGGCTATACTGGGCGCCCCGAGGAGAAAGCATGATTTTCGATCTGCGCATCTACACGCTGCACAACAACAAGTTCGCCGCCTGGCTCAAGCTCTACGAGGAGTACGGCCATCCGACGCAGGTCAAGCACTGCGGCGAGCCGGTGTTCTATGCCACCACGGAGGTCGGTCCGCTCAACCAGGTGGTGCACGTGTGGAAGTACGCGAGCCAGGCCGATCGCGAGAAGAAGCGCGACGCCCTGATGGCCGATCCGGCATTCAAGGATTACCTGGCGAAGAGCCGCGAGCTCGGCGCGCACCAGAGCCAGGAGTGCCGCATCCTCAAGTCCACGTCCTTCTCGCCGCTGTAATGAAGAAAGCTTGCGTAATGGGACATCCGGTGGCGCATTCGCGCTCGCCGATGATCCACAACTACTGGCTCAAGCAACTCGGCATCGCCGGCGTGTACGAGCTTAAGGATTTGCAGCCCGACGAGTTCGTGCCGTTCATCAAGAACCTTTCGGACAATGGCTACGTCGGTGGCAACGTCACGCTGCCGCACAAGGAAGCGGCCTTCCGCAACGTGGCGGCGCGCGACGCGGCGTCCGAAGCCGTGGGCGCGGTGAATACGCTGTGGCTGGAGAACGGCAAGCTGCTCGGCGGGAACAGCGACACCCACGGGTTCATCGCTAACCTCGATGAGCGCGCGCCCGGCTGGGACGTGAAGGGCTGCCGGGCGCTGATCCTCGGCGCCGGAGGCGCGGCGCGCGCCGCCGTCTACATGCTCAGGCAGCGCGGCGTTGAAGTCGACCTTGTGAACCGTACGCTGCCCCGGGCGCAGGAGCTCGCCACCCGCTTCGGGGCTCATGCGCACGGCTGGGATGCGCTGCCGCGCCTGCTACCACGGTCCGACGTGGTGATCAACTGCACGCCGCTCGGCATGGCCGGCAAGGAGCCATTGCAAATTGATCTGACGCCGCTGAAGCGAAGCGCCGTCGTCTATGACGTCATCTATGTGCCGCTGGAAACCGGCCTTCTCGCGCAGGCGAAGAAGCGCGGCCATCGCACGGTCGACGGACTCGGCATGCTGCTGCAGCAGGCCGGATTCGGATTTCGCAAGTGGTTCGGCGGCAATCCGCAGTTGACGGCGGAGCTGCGGGCGATGCTCGAAGCGGACATCGTCGCCAAGACACCGAAATGATTTTCCATACGAGGGGGAAACGATGACGATGTGGATGGGACGCGCCGCCGCGGCGCTCGCGCTGGGCCTCGCCTTCGCGCAGCCGCTCCTGGCGCAGCAGGTGAAGGTCTATGGGCTGGTCGAGCTCTCCGGCACCGGCGCCACGTCCGGAACCAACTTCAACGACGGCGTGCGCCTGGCGGTGAAGGAAATCAACGCCGCGGGCGGCATTCTCGGCCGCAAGGTCGACTATGTCTTCAACGATACGCAGTCGCAGCCGCAGGTCGCCAAGGCACTCGCCGTGAAAGCGATCGACGACGGCGCCTACGTGGTGATGGGCCCGGTGTTCTCCGGCTCGATTCTCGTCAGCATGGCCGAGACCCGGCGCGCCGAGATACCGAACTTCACCGGCGGCGAGGCCGCCGCGATCACGCAGCAGGGCAATCCGTACATCTTCCGCACGTCCTTCACGCAGGCGAGCGCCATGCCGAAGGTAGCGCGCTACATGAGCAACACGGTGAAGGCGAAGACCGTAGCGGTCATCTGGGTGAACAACGACTTCGGCAAAGGCGGCCGCGACGTCTTCGTGAAAACGATCGAGCCGATGGGTGTCAAGATCGTCGCCGACATCTCCACCGATCCCGGCCAGGTCGACTTCTCGGCCGCGGTACTGAAAGCGCGCCAGGCGAACGCCGATGCGCTCTTCGTCTATTGCAACGAGGAGGAATCGGCGCGGGCGCTGCGCGAGCTGAAGAAGCAGGGCTACGACAAGCCGATCATCGGCGAGACCGTGCTCACCAGCCAGAAAGTGATCGAGCTCGCGGGCGACGCCGCGAACGGCGCCGTCGCGCACGTCGGCCTGACCGCCGACGCGCCGGATCCGCTCATCAAGGACTTCAGTGCCAAGTTCCAGAAGGAGTACAAGTACAAGCCGGACCACAACGGGCTGAAGGGCTACACCGCGATGTACGTCGTCAAGGCGGTGAGCGAGAAGGTCGGCAAGCTCGATCCGAAGGCCTTCGCCAAGGCGATGCACGGCATAAGCCTGTCGGCTAAGCAATACCCGGGCATCCTGATGGACGTCAGCTTCGACGACAAAGGCGATCTCGACCGGGAGAGCTTCATGACCAAGGTGGTGAACGGGAAGCAGGAAGTCGTCGCGACGCTACCTCCCGCCTCCGCCAAATGACTTTGAAAAGACACTCGGCCGTCGTCCCCGCGAAAGCGCGGACCCCGTTCAGCTGTTAGTCCGTGGCGAGCATCAAGGTCAAACCGCTCTCACCGCACGTCGGCGCGGAGATCGGCGACGTCGACCTGACGCGGCCGCTCGCCGCGGAGCAGGTGAGCGCAATGAAGGACGCGCTCGGCCGGCACGGCGTGCTCTTCTTCCGCGAGCAGCCGATCGACCTCGAGCAGCACCGGCGCTTCGCCGCCTGCTTCGGCGAGCTGCACATTCATGTGGGCGGCGAAGGCACCGCATCCAAACCCGATGAGCAGTATCCCGAGGTGCGAAAGCAGCACTTCCACCGCAATTCCAAGCGCGTCTCCGGCGAGGTCTGGCACACCGACCAGTCGTGCGCGGAGATTCCGCCGATGGCGAGCATCCTGCACCAGACCATCATCCCGCCCGACGGCGGCGGTGACACGCTGTTCGCCAGCATGTACGCGGCCTATGACGCGCTCTCGCCACGCATGAAGACCTTCCTCACCGGCCTCACTGCAACGCACGATGGCGCCAAGCTCTTCGACAAGGGGACGAAGACCGTCTACCCGGTGAGCTCGCACCCGATTATCGCGGTCCATCCCTGGACCGGCCGCAAGCTCATCTATGTCAATCGCGGCCAGACCACGCACATCGACGATCTGCCGGCGATGGAAAGCGACGCGCTGCTCGAGTTCCTGTTCGAGCACATTGAGCGTCCGGAGTGGCAGATGCGCTTTCACTGGCGCGAGCACTCGATCGCCTTCTGGGACAACCGCTGCACCCAGCACAAGGCGATCTGGGACTACTGGCCGCACGAGCGCCTGGGCTACCGCATCCAGATCAAGGGCACGCAGCCGCCGGTCGCGGCGGCCTGATTTACTCGACCTTGATGCCGGCCTGCTGGACGACCTGAGCCCAGCGGGCCGCTTCGCTACTGAGGATCGCTGCGAAGTGGGCGGGCGAGCCGCCGGCGGGCTCGAGGCCGTCGCTCGCGAGCTGCTTCTTCATTTCCGCGCCGTGGATCGCGTCGTTCACCTCGCGGTTCAAGCGCTCGACGATCTCGCGCGGCATGCCTTTCGGCCCGATCAAGCCGTGCCAGTTGGTGACTTCGTAGTCGGGATAGCCTGACTCCGCGACGGTTGGGATGTCGGGCGCGGCGGCGATGCGCTTCTTCGTCGTCACGGCGAGCGCGCGCAGCTTGCCCGCCTTGACCTGTGGCAGCGTCGTCGGCACGGCACCGAGGACGAGCTGCAGGTTACCGGCGATGGTGTCGCTCAGCGCCGGCCCGGTGCCTTTGTAGGGCACATGCAGGACGCGCATACCGGCCGTGTGCAGCAGGTATTCGCTCGCCACGTGCATGATGCTGCCGTTGCCGGCCCAGCCGTACGCGAGCTTGTCCGGCTCCTTTTTCGCCAGCGCGACGAACTCGGCGAGCGTCTGCGCCGGCACCGACGGATGCACGGCAACGACGTAGGGCCCGCCCGAGACCTGCACGATCGGCGTGATGTCGTTGATGG
Organism: Betaproteobacteria bacterium; assembly: GCA_019509895.1. Taxonomy (GTDB): domain Bacteria; phylum Pseudomonadota; class Gammaproteobacteria; order Burkholderiales; family SG8-39; genus SCGC-AG-212-J23. Next base: position 18,147 of record JAEKLK010000022.1, read on the forward strand.
CGTCGAACGACAGCTTGTAGACGCTCGGATTGACGGTGTAGCTCGCCGAGATGAGCAGCAGCGTGTAGCCGTC
>JAEKLK010000023.1 GCA_019509895.1 Betaproteobacteria bacterium
GCCGATCGTCTATCTCGACCCGAACATGATGGGCGGCATCCTGCTCTACGCCTTCGCCGCCGCGCTGCTCGGCGGCATCGACTCGCCGATGGGCGCGGTGATCGGCGGTTTCGTCGTCGGCGTGCTGGAGAACGTGCTCGGCGCCTTCGTCATCGGCAACGAGCTCAAGCTTGTCGTTGCGCTGGTCCTCATCGTCGGCGTACTACTGGTGCGGCCCTCCGGCTTCTTCGGCAGCGTGCAGGTAACCCGCGTATGAGCAAGAAAATGGTGACTGTCACCCTTTTTCTGCTGCTGGTGATCGCGTGCGCGCTCCCGTTCGTGCTCACGAGCTACCGCACCTTCCAGGCGACGCTCGTGCTGGTGTACGCGATCGCGCTCCTCGGCCTGAACATCCTCACCGGCTACAACGGCCAGATCTCGCTCGGGCACGGCGCTTTCTACGCCATCGGTGCCTATTGCGCGGCGATTCTCATGGACCAGGCGGGCGTGCCGTACTGGGGGACGATTCCCATCGCCGCCGCCGTGTGCCTGCTGGTCGGTTTCCTTTTCGGACTGCCGGCGCTGCGGCTGGAGGGGCTGTATCTCGCGCTCGCCACCTTCGCGCTCGCCGTGTCGATGCCGCCGATCCTGAAGTCGCACCTGCTCGACAAGTGGACCGGCGGCGTGCAGGGCATCGTCATCATGAAGCCCGACCCGCCGGCCTTTCTCGGCGCCATCGGCATCAAGCTGAACGCCGACCAGTGGCTCTATTTCTTCTCGCTCGCGATCGCCATCGTGGCCTTCGTGATTGGCTGGAACCTGATCTCCGGGCGCGTTGGGCGCGCTCTCATTGCCATCCGCGATCACCACACAGCGGCCGAGGCGATGGGCATCCACACGGCGCTCTACAAGTCGCTCGCCTTCGGCGTCTCGGCGATGTACACGGGCGTCGCCGGGGCGCTCGGCGCGATTGCCGTGCAGTTCGTCGCGCCCGACAGCTTCACGGTGTTCCTGTCGATCACGTTCCTGGTCGGCATCGTAGTGGGCGGGCTCGCCTCGCTCGCCGGCGCGCTGTACGGCGCGCTTTTCATCCAATTTGTGCCGAACATCGCCGATGAGCTCTCCAAGGCCGCTCCCTGGGCGGTGTTCGGGGTGTTCCTCATCGGTTCCGTCTACCTGATGCCGACCGGCGTCGCGGGCGCGCTGCGCTCGCTGCGCGCGCGCCTCGGCAGCGGTAAGCTATTCCCATTGTCCAAGGAGGAGACCGTCCCATGAAACGCACGCTTCTCGCATTCGCCGGGTCGCTTGTGCTGGCCGCCGCGCTGCCGGCGCTGGCGCAGAAAAAGTACGACTCAGGCGCGTCCGACACCGAGATCAAGATCGGCAACACCAACCCCTACAGCGGCCCCGCTTCGGCCTACGGCGTGATCGGCAAGTCGATCGCCGCCTACCTCAAGATGGTGAACGAGAAAGGCGGGGTCAACGGGCGCAAAATCAACTGGATCTCGTACGACGACGGCTACAGCCCGCCGAAGACGGTCGAAATGGCGAGGAAGCTGGTCGAGCAGGACCAGGTGCTGTTTCTCTACCAGACGCTCGGGACGCCTTCCAACACCGCGATCCAGAAGTACATGAACGCGCACAAGGTGCCGCAGCTGCACGTGGCCACCGGCGCGAGCAAGTGGAACGATCCGAAGCACTACTTCTGGACCATGGGCTGGCAGCCGAACTACCAGGACGAGGCGAAGGTGTACGCCAAGCACATTCTCGACACCAAGCCCGACGCGAAGATCGCCGTGCTCTACCAGAACGACGACTACGGCAAGGACTACCTGCAGGGCTTCGAGGAGGGCCTGGGCGCGAAGAAGAACATGATCGTCGCGCGCGCCTCCTACGAGGTGAGCGAGCCGACGGTCGACTCGCAGATCCTGCAGCTCAAGGCCTCGGGCGCGAACGTGTTCTTCAACATCACGACGCCGAAGTTCGCGGCGCAGGCGATCCGCGCCGCCTACGACTCCGGCTGGAAGCCGGTGCACTATTTGAACAACGTCTCCTCGTCGATCGGCGCCGTATTCACGCCCGCGGGGCTCGAGAAGTCCGCCGGTGTCATCACCACCGAGTACCTGAAGGACCCGACGTCCAAGGCCGCGGCGAACGATCCGGCGCTGCGCGATTTCATCGCCTTCATGAAGAAGTACTATCCCGACGGCGACATCGCCGACCGCAGCGCGATCTACGGCTACACCGTGGCGCAGGCGCTGGTGCAGGTGCTCAAGCAGTGCGGCGACAACCTGACCCGCGAGAACGTCATGAAGCAGGCCGCGGCGATGAAGGGCTTTCGCATCGATACGCTGCTTTCCGGCATCACCGTCACCACCGGGCCGGACGACTACGCGCCCCTGCAGGCGGTTCAGCTGCAGCGCTTCAACGGCAAGGAATACGAGCTGTTCGGCAAGGTAATCAGCACGGACCAGTAGCGCGCGCGGCACGAAGAGGAGGCGTCACATGCTGGGCTTGATGATGGACATGCCGCTGCTGGTGAGCCAGCTCATCCGGCACGCGGACCGGCACCACGGCGCGACCGAGATCGTGTCGAAGACGGTCGAGGGCACGATCCACCGCTATACGTATCGCGACGCGCACAAGCGTGCGCGCCAGCTCGCCAACGCGCTCAAGCGCCTGGGGGTCGGACCGCAGGACCGCGTCGCGACGCTCGCCTGGAACGGCCATCGGCACTTCGAGATCTATTACGCGGTGGCGGGCTCGGGCGCCGTGATCCACACCATCAACCCGCGCCTCTTCCCCGACCAGATCAACTACATCGGCAACCACGCCGAGGACAAGGTGGTGTTCTACGACACCACCTTCGCGCCGCTCATCGACAAGCTGAAGTCCCAGCTGAAGTCGGTGAAGCACTGGGTGCCGATGAACGACGAGTACGACCGGCTGCTCGATGCGCAAAGCGACGACTTCGAATGGCCCTCGTTCGACGAGAACACCGCCGTTTGCCTCTGCTACACCTCGGGCACGACCGGCAATCCGAAGGGCGCGCTCTATTCGCACCGCTCGACCATCATCCACGCCTACGCCTCGGCGCTGCCCGATGCGATCAACCTCTCGGCGCGCGACGTCATCCTGCCGGTGGTGCCGATGTTCCACGTCAACGCGTGGGGACTGCCGTATGCGTGCGCGCTGGTCGGCGCGAAGCTGGTCTTCCCGGCGCAGCACCTCGACGGCAAGAGCCTGCATGAGCTCTTCGAGAGCGAGGAAGTGACGATGAGCGCCGGCGTGCCGACCGTCTGGCTCGGCCTGCTCAATTACATGAAGGAGAAGAAGCTCCGCTTCACGACACTGAAGCGCGTCGTCATCGGCGGCTCGGCCTGCCCGCCGGCCATGATCCGCGCCTTCCAGGAGGAGTACGGCGTCGAGGTCCTGCATGCCTGGGGCATGACCGAGATGAGCCCTCTCGGCACCGTGACGACCTTCAAGGCGAAGCACCGCAAGTGGAGCGCGGAAGAGCGCACCAGGCTACAGAACAAGCAGGGGCGCGTGCTCTTCGGCGTCGACCTGCGCATCGTCGACGAGAACGGCCGCGATCTGCCGTGGGACGGCAAGGCCTTCGGCGACCTGCAGGTGCGCGGCCCGTGGGTGATCAAAAGCTACTTCAAGGCCGAGGGCGGCGATCCGCTGAAGGACGGCTGGTTCCCGACCGGCGATGTCTGCACCATCGATGCGGACGGCTACATCCAGGTCACCGACCGCTCGAAGGACGTGATCAAGTCCGGCGGCGAGTGGATCAGCTCGATCGACCTGGAGAACATCGCGGTTGCGCATCCGGCGATCGCCGAGGCGGCGGTGATCGGCGTCAAGCATCCGAAGTGGGACGAGCGGCCGATCATTGTCGCGGTGAAGAAGCCCGGACAGGAAGTGAGCAAGGACGATCTGCTGCGCTTCTACGAAGGCAAGATCGCCAAGTGGTGGATGCCCGACGACGTCGTATTCGTAAAGGAGCTGCCGCACACGGCGACCGGCAAGCTCTCGAAGCTGACGCTGCGGCAGCAGATGAAAGACTACAAGCTTGGTGCGGGTTGAGACAGCCGAGGGCGTCGCGCGCCTTGCGCTCGATCGCCCGGAGAAGAAAAACGCCTTCACCGCGGAGATGTACCGCCAGCTTGGTGCTGCGCTCGCGTCTGCGGATGCAGATGCCAGTGTGCGCGCGGTGCTGCTGCACGGCACGCGCGACTGCTTCAGTGCGGGTAACGATCTCGCCGATTTCCTGAAGCCGCGCGCCGCGGGGGAGGAGTCGCCGGCTGCGCATCTCTTTCGCGCGCTGCCGACGATGAAGAAGCCGGTGGTCGCGGCGGTCGGCGGCCCGGCGATCGGCATCGGCTGCACGCTGCTCCTGCACTGCGACCTCGTCTACGCCGGGCAGGGGGCGCGCTTTCAGCTGCCGTTCGTGCCGCTCGGCGTCGTGCCGGAGTTCGGCTCGACCTACCTGCTGCCGCTTCTCGCCGGCTACCAGCGCGCCGCCGAGCTGCTGCTCCTCGGCCAGCCCTTCACCGCCGAGCGCGCGCGCGAAGCCGGCATCGTCAACGCCGTCGTTGCGGACGAGGAAGTCATCCCGGCCGCGGAGAAAGCGGCGCGAACGCTCGCCGCGCTGCCGGCGGAGTCGCTGCGCCTGACGAAGGGGCTCCTCAAGAAGACTCACGCGGCAGCGCTCGAAGCGCGTATCGCCGAGGAAACGCGCATCTTCGCCGAGCGGCTCGCGTCACCCGAAGCCAAGGCGGCGATGAGCGCCTTCGTCGAGAAGCGCAAATAGCGCGACCTTGCGAACGCCGGTGCTGCTCCTTTTCCTCGCGGCGAGCGCGCACGCCGATCTCTACCGCTGGGTCGACCCGGCCACCGGCTCGGTAACGTATTCCAATGTGCCGCCGGCGGATCCGCGCGTGAGCCCGCAGACGGTGCCCTACACCGGCCCGCTACCTCCCAAGGCGCCCCCGCCACCGCACGGCGCGAGCGTGCCGGCGCTCGAAGCCGAGTTCAACGCTCTCTATGCCCAGCTCGCCAGCGTTCCGCCGGAGAGCTTCCGCAATGCCAGCGAGGCGCTGCGGCGCCAGATGCAAAGCTATGAAGCGCTGCGCTCCCAGCTGGACGAGCTCGATCCGGCCGGCGCACCGCGGCGTGCCGCCGCGTCGCTCGCGCTCGCCGAGCGCGTGCGCCAGGGTCTCGGCATGGCGAAATGACGGCCATCACCATTCGCAGCCTCGAGCAGCGCGTCGGCGAGGAAGTCGGCGTCTCGCCCTGGTTCGAGATCACGCAGGAGCGCATCGATAGCTTCGCGAAGGCGATCGACGACTTCCAGTGGATCCACGTCGATCGCGAGCGCGCCAGGAATTCGCCGTTCGGCAGCACCATCGCGCATGGTTTCCTGACGCTCTCGCTGCTCTCGCATCTGTCGGAGTCGACCTTTTCGTTCAGCGACCGGCGCATGGGCGTCAACTACGGCCTGAACCGTGTGCGCTTCACCTCGCCCGTGCCGGTCGGCTCGCGCGTGCGCGCGCGCTTCACGCTGCAGAAGTTCGAGGCCATCGAGGGCAACGGGGTGCAGGTCACGTGGAGCACGCTCATCGAGCGCGAAGGCGCCGACAAGCCGGCGCTCGTCGCCGAGTGGATCGGCCGCCACTACTACTGAGGTTGTCATGAGCCAACGCTGGAAGCAAAGGCCCCCCGGATCGAACTGGGGCGAGTTCGGGCAGGACGATCAGCGCGGCCGCATGAACTGGGTAACGCGCGAGAAAGTGCTGCAGGGCGTCGCCGAGGTGAAGGAGGGCCTCACCTTCTGCCTGTCGCTGCCCCTCGACTATCCCGGCGGCACGGCGCTCAATCCGCGGCGCAACCCGCCGCGCATCGCAGCGACCGTGCGCGACGCCGGCAGGAACAAGGGCCAACAGAACTTCTGCTACCCGCTCGCCGAGGACAATCCGGATCTCACCGACGTCATCTGCGACGACATCGTGCTGATGACGCTGCAGTACTCGACGCAATGGGACTCCTTTGCGCATATCGGCAGCCGTTTCGATGCCGACGGCGACGGCAAGCCGGAGATCGTCTTCTACAACGGCTTTCGCGCCCGCGAGGACATCGTGCCGGCGCCGGAGAACGAAAACGCCGAGCCCTGGGCGCGTTACGAGGGCACGCAGGCAAAGGCGCTGGGCATGCATCTCCTCGCCGAGCATGGCGCGCAGGGCCGCGGCGTGCTGGTCGATCTCCATCACCACTTCGGCCGCAGCCGCCACGCCGTGACCTACGACGAATTGATGCGCATGCTCGACGCCGACAAAGTCGAGATCGAGCGCGGCGACATGCTGTGCTTCTACACGGGGTTCGCCGACGTGATCCTGGAGCTGCGCAAGAATCCGGACCCCAAGCTGCTGCACGGCACGTGCAGCGGCCTCGAAGGGCGCGACGAGCGCCTGCTGCAATGGGTGAGCGACTGCGGCGCGGCGTGCCTGATCGCCGACAACTTCGCGGTCGAGCTCATTCCCACCAGCATTACCAAGCCACGCCCGCACGCGGCGATGCCGCTGCACGAGCACTGCATCTTCAAGAACGGCATCCATCTGGGCGAGCTCTGGTACCTCACCGAGCTCGCGCGCTGGCTGCGCGCGCACCGCCGCAACCGCTTCCTGCTGACCGCCCCGCCACTGCGCCTGCCCGGTACGGTCGGTTCGCCTGCCACGCCGATCGCTACCGTATGAAGGTGGCGATCGTCACAGGCGGCTCCTCCGGCATCGGCGCCGCCACCGCGCGCGAGCTCGCGCGCCGCGGCTGGCGCGTGGCGATCAACTACGCGACGAATACCGACGCCGCGGAGAAAGTGGCCGCCGAGTGCGGCGACGCCATCGCCGTGCAGGCCGACGTCTCGCGCGATGCCGATTGCCGGCGCCTTGCCGACGCCGTGCTTCGCACGTGGGGCGCGATCGACGCGCTGGTCAACAATGCCGGCACGACCAAAGTCGTGCCGCACGACGATCTCGACGGGCTTAGCGCCGAGGACTTCCAGCGCATCTTCGCGCTGAATGTCATTGCGCCCTTTCAGATGGTGCGCGCCTGCCGCGACGCCCTCAAAAACGCGGGAGGCGCGGTCGTCAACGTTTCTTCGGTCGCTTCCCGACTCGGCACCGGTTCGTCGGTTGCCTATGCCGCGTCCAAGGCGGCGCTCGAGACCATGACCTTTTCGCTCGCGCGCTCACTCGCGCCGGAAGTCCGCGTCAACGCGGTGGCGCCCGGGCACACCAATACGCCCTGGCACCCGAGCGTGCGCGGTCCCGAGCGCGCCGCGGAGGTCGAGCGCCGCTATGCCGCCATCGCGCCGCTGAAGAGCGTGAGCGAGGCCGAGGATGTCGCGGACGCGATCGTCTGGCTGATCACCGGCGCACGCCGCGTCACCGGCGAAGTCGTCTACGTCGACGGCGGCATGCACATCGCCACGCCGCGTTGACGGCATACGACTACATCATCGTCGGCGCGGGCGCGGCCGGCTGCGTGCTCGCGCATCGCCTGACCGAGGATCCGGGCATCCGGGTGCTCTTGATCGAGGCCGGACCGCGCGACCGACATTTCTGGATCCACGTGCCGCTCGGCTACGGCAAGCTCTTCACGCGCACCGACGTCAACTGGGCCTACCAGTCGGAGCCCGAGCCGGCGCTTGGTGGGCGGCGCATCTTTACCCCGCGCGGCAAGGTGCTGGGCGGCTCCTCGTCGATCAACGGTCTCGTCTACATCCGCGGCCAGGCGGAGGATTTCGACGGCTGGGGCATCCCGGGCTGGGCCTTCCGCGATCTCCTGCCGTATTTTAGGAAGTCGGAGAACCAGGCGC
>JAEKLK010000349.1 GCA_019509895.1 Betaproteobacteria bacterium
ATCCCGTTCCTGTTCGTCTTCTCGCTCACCCTGCTGATGAAGGGCCATCCGGCCGCCATCGCGCTCGACGTCGCGCTCGCGGTCACGGGCGTTTGGTTCATTTCGGCGGCGATGATGGGTTATTCTTTCCGCCCGCTCGCGTTATCCGAGCGGCTTGTGTACTGCGTGACCGGAATCCTTACCTTCATGCCGGCGAATGTCCTCGGCGCCGGCCGCTGGTTCAACGTTGCAGGTGTCGCGCTTGCCATCGCGCTCTTCCTGCACGCGCGCCTGCGCAAACCGCCCGCTGCACTGGAGAGCTCATGACGATGCGCGAAGTCACCTTCACCGTTCGCGACGGCACGCAGATCGCCGCCGCGATCTACGCCCCCGACGGCAGCGGGCGCTATCCGGCGCTGCTCGCGGCGTCGCCTTATCGCTACGACAACAATGTGCTTCCTGCCGGCCCGCAGTTCCTGTGGCGCGAGACCGGGCCCATCGACTTCTACGTGAAGCAGGGCTACGCGTACGTGCACATGGACGTGCGCGGCTCGGGCAAGTCGGGCGGCGAGTTCGAGTTCCTCGGACCGAACGAGCAGAAGGACCTCTACGACGCCATCCAGTGGATCGCCGAGCAACCCTGGTCCAACGGCAAGGTCGGCGGCCTCGGCCAGTCGTACTTCTGCATGTCGCAATGGTGGATGGGCATCATGAAGCCGCCGGCGCTCGCCTGCCTCGGCGCCTACGACGGCCTGAACGATCCGTATCGCGCCTCCTGCTACACCGGGGGCATCCCCGGCCAATTCATTCCCGGCTACTGGTGGAACCAGAACCGCATCATCAACCGCTTCCCCGCGAGCGGCGCCGAGCCGCGCTGGCAGGAGACCGATCTCGATGCGCTCGTGACATCGCATCCGACCTATGACGATTTCTGGAAGGTGCGCAACGCTTCCGAGCGGCTCTCGGAGATCACCACGCCGCTCTATTCGATCGGCATCTGGGGCAAGATCGACCTGCACACGCGCGGCAACATCAAGGGCTTCCAGCAGGCGAAGGGCCCGCGCAAGCTGCAGATGCGCGGCCCGCCGAACGCCTGGGCGGCGAACGCCGAGTTCAACGGCCCCGAGATGCACGAGAAGGTGCTGCTGCCGTTCTACGACCGCTTCCTCAAGCGTGCAGTACCGCAGCTGGCACCTGAGCGCGGACAAGAGCGGCAGCGTGACTTCGTTGAACGACGGCACGCTCGGCCCGAGGCAGGCAAGCGGCGCGGAAAGCACGTCGTACAACTATCCGAATCCCGGTTGGGTGAGCGGCGTCGTCGGCTTCGGTCCATCGGGACCACCCAACTTCGACCCGGCGCGCCGCGTATTGACGTTCACCACCGCACCGCTGGAAAAGGATTTGGAGATCGCCAGGCCGATCAAGCTCACGCTCTATGCGTCATCGACGCAGCGCGACACCGACTTCGTCATCAAGCTCTCCGAGCAATTTCCGCAATCACCCGAGGATCGCGGCAAGGGAATCAACCCGACCTTCCAGGTGGTCACCAAGGGCTGGCTGCGTGCGTCGCATCGCGCGACGGACGAGAAGCGCTCGACGGAGATGGAGCCCTACTTCACCCATACAAAACCCGAGCCGCTGAAACCGGGCGAGGTGTACCGGTTCGACGTCAGCATCGAGCCGAACGCCTTCCAGTTCAAGAAGGGCAATCGCATCCGCCTGGAGATCGCGAACGGCGACTCGCCGATCACGGACGTGCTGTGGACGCATTACTACCAGCCGAACAAGATCGGCCAGGACACGCTGTACCACAGCGCAAAATATCCATCGGCACTCGTACTGCCGGTGATGGAGTAGCAACCATGAAACGCATCGCGGCATTGGCAGTTGCATCGCTCATGGCTACGGGGGCGGCGGCGCAGACGGTGAAAATCGGCGTAGTCAACACCTTCACCGGCCCGCAGGCCATGTTCGGTGACATGACGGACCGGGCCTTCAAGCTCTATCAGAAGCTGCACGATAAGGAGCTGCCCTCGGGCGTGAAGCTCGAGTTCGTGACGCGCGACGACGGTGGACCGAATCCGGACAAGGCGCGCCAGCTCGCGCAGGAGCTGGTGGTGCGCGATCGGGTGCAGATCCTCGCCGGCGTCGCCTTTACGCCCAACGCAATGGCGATGGCGCCGCTCGCCACCGAGGCGAAGATCCCGCTCATCCTGACGAACGCCGGTACCTCGGTCGTGACGACGCGCTCGCCTTATATCGTGCGGTTCTCGTTCACGCTCTGGCAATCGTGCGTGCCGCTTGGCGAGTGGGCGGCGAAGAAGTTCAAGCGCGCCTATACGCTGGTCGCCGACTATGCGCCCGGCCAGGATGCCGAGGTCGCCTTCGCGCAGGGCTTCAAGGCGGGCGGCGGCGAGCTGGTCGGTTCGGTGCGCGTGCCGCTGCAGAACCCCGACTTCGCGCCCTATATGCAGCGCGTGAAGGACGCCAAGCCCGACGCCTTGATGGTGTTCGTCCCGGCCGGCAAGACCTCCACCTCCGTGATGAAGACGTTCGCCGATCTCGGGCTGGCGGCTGCCGGCATCAAGCTGATCGGACCCGGCGACATCACGACCGATGAAGAGCTCGCGAACATGGGCGACGTTGCCCTTGGCGTCACCACCGTCTTCCATTACTCGGCCGCGGCCGAGCGGCCGGCCAATCGCCGCTTCGTCGAGGCGTGGAAGAAGGAGTACGGCGCGAACGCGACGCCCAACTTCGCCGCGGTCGCCGCGTGGGATGCGATGGCTGCGATCTTCCACGTGGTGAAGGAGCAGAACGGCAAGATCGATTCCGAACGCACCATGGAGCTCCTCAAGGGCTATCGCAACGCCGACAGCCCGCGCGGGCCGATCGCCATCGACCCGGAGACGCGCGACATCGTGCAGAACGAGTATCTGCGCGAAGTGCGCAGGGTGAACGGGCAGCTCGCCAACGTCGAGCTCGAGACGGTCGCCACGGCGGTCAAGGATCCCTGGAAGGAGATGCAGAAGAAGAAATGAACCGCATACAGACAACCCACGTCGGCAGCCTGCCGCGGCCGCACGATCTGCTCGACCTGATGAAGGCGCGCCTCGCGGGCCAGGCGTATGACCACGAGCGCTACGACAGCCGCGTGAAGAGCGCCGTCGCCGAGAGCGTGCGCAAGCAGGTCGACTGCGGCATCGACATCGTCGCCGACGGCGAGCAATCGAAGCCCGGCTTCTTCACCTACATCCGCGAGCGCCTCGCCGGCTTCGAGCCGCGACCGGGGAAGAAGGTCGCCTTCTTCGACGCCGAGCGGCAGGCCTTTCCCGAGTACTACGAGGAGTACTTCAAGCGCATTCATGCCCTCCGTCGCGCCGAGCGGCGCCGGCACCAACGAGTACTACAAGACCGACGAAGAGTTCTTCTTCGCCGTCGCCGATGCCTTGCGCCAGGAGTACAAGGCGATCGTCGATGCCGGCTTCATGCTGCAGATCGACGACCCGTTCATGACCGACAACTTCTCCGATCCGGCGCTCGACGACCGGCAGCGACAGCGCTTCGCCGAGATCCACGTCGAGGCGATCAACCACGCGCTGCGCGGCATTCCGGCGGCGAAGGTGCGCTTCCATACCTGCTACGGCATCAACGAGGGACCGCGGGTACATGATCCCGCGCTTGCCGACGTGGCGCCGTTCTTCCTCAAGGTCAAGGCCGGCGCCTATTCGTTCGAAGCGGCGAACGCGCGCCACGAGCACGAATATCACTATTGGGAGACGGCGAAGCTGCCGGACGATAAGGTGCTCGTGCCGGGCGTCATTACGCACGCGAGCAACATCGTCGAGCATCCGGAGCTGATCGCCGAGCGCCTGGCGCGCTTCGCGCGGGTCGTCGGTCCGGAGCGCGTGATTGCGAGCGCCGATTGCGGCTTCTCGTCGCAGGCGACCTACAAGCCGGAAGTACATCCCACCGTCATGTGGGCCAAGTTCAAGGCGATGGCCGAAGGCGCCCGCCTCGCGAACA
>JAEKLK010000024.1 GCA_019509895.1 Betaproteobacteria bacterium
GGTGGATCGCTGGTGCTATCTCGGCGCGGCGCGCTGCGAACCGGAGCTCGCGGAGGTGCTCGAGCAGCGGCCGGCGTTCGACTATGACGAATACCGCATCCTGTCACGCTACCTGGCGAAATCCGGGGCGCGCGTCGTGCCGCTCAATACATGCACGGCGAGCTCGTAATACCGTGCCTGTTCGCCGCGCCGGCCGCTGCGCGGCTGCCCGCGGCGGAGCTGATTCTCGCGCGCGGCCGCTGCACCAGCGGCCCGTCGCAATCGCTGGAAGCATGGCTGAACGAGGCCTTCGGCTTCGAGGACGAGCCGGTGGCCGCCGGCGCGCTGACGCTGCTCGCCGCAGGCGGCGAGCCCGCCAATGATGTCTGGGCGCGCGCCGACCCGGTGCATCTGCGCCTGATGCGCGACCGGCTGGTGCTGGTGCCGCCGGCGGCGCTGCGCATCGCGCGCGATGAAGCCGAGGCGCTCGCCGGCGCGCTGAACACGCATTTCGGCGAGCGGCTTGCGCTCCAGGTCGTCGACGAGCAGCGCTGGGTGGCGCGCCTGCCGGCGGCGATGGAAGTTGCCGCGCAGGCGCCGCTGCCGCTCGCCGGCTGCGACGTCGCCGGCGCGCTGCCGCCGAATGCCGCGTCGCCCGCGCACCAGCTCCTGAATGAAGCGCAGATGGTGCTGCACGCCCACCCGGTGAACGAGGCGCGCGAGACGCGCGGCGAGCCGCCGGTGAACAGCATCTGGCTCTGGGGCGCAGGCAGCGTGCCGCGGGTGAGCGCGCCGCGCTGGCAGTCCGTGAGCGCCGCGGAGCCGATTGCGCTCGGCCTCGCGCGCGCCGGCGGCATACGCGCGCGCGCCGTGGCGGCGAACGCCGCGGGGTGGCTCGATCGCCTGCCGGAAGACGGCCGGCACCTGGCCGTACTCGATGGCTTGCGCGTGCCGCTCTCGCTCTCGGAGGAAGGCGAATATCAGGAAGCGCTGGCGCGGCTGGAGCGCGACTGGTTCACGCCGCTGCTCGCGCGGCTGCGCGACGGCCGCATCGGCATGCTGACCATCCACGTGCCGGACGGCGCAGAGTGCGTGGCATACGAGACGATCCGCGGTGACCTGCGACGCTTCTGGCGCCGACCGAAATCGCTGGAGCACTACGCGTGAAGATCGTCGAGCGCAGCTTCCAGGAGATCGATCGCCACGCGCTCGTTAAGGCCGGCGTCCATCCGCTGCTCGCGAAGATCTACGCCGGACGGCGCATCCGTTCGATTACCGAGCTTGCGTACAGCCCGGCAGCGCTGCTGCCGCCGCCGCTCCTGAAGGGCATCGAGCACGCGGCGCGGCTCCTCGCCGAGTGCATCGGCACCGGCAAGCGTCTGCTGATCATCGCCGACTACGACGCCGATGGCGCCACCGCCTGCGCGGTCGGCATGCGCGCGCTGCGGCTCTTCGGCGCGAGCGTCGACTACCTCGTGCCCGACCGTTTCAAGCTCGGCTACGGGCTCTCGCCCGAGCTCGTCGAGCTCGCCGCGCAAGGGGCTAAAAGCGACAAGCCCGATCTGCTGATCACCGTCGACAACGGCATCGCCAGCGTCGAGGGGGTGGCGCGGGCGCGCGCGCTCGGCATCGGCACGCTGATCACCGATCATCATCTGCCCGGGGCCGAGCTGCCGCAGGCCGATTGCATCGTCAATCCGAACCAGCTCGGCTGCGACTTTCCGTCCAAAGCGCTCGCCGGCGTCGGCGTCATGTTCTACGTCATGATCGCGCTGCGCGCCGAGCTGCGCCGCCGCGGGCATTTCAAGAACGGCGAGCCCAACCTGTCCGCGCTCACCGACCTCGTGGCGCTCGGCACGATCGCCGACGTCGTGCCGCTCGACGCCAATAACCGCAACCTCGTCTCGCAGGGGCTGAAGCGCATCCGCGCCGGGCGCGCGCAGCCGGGCATCACGGCACTCCTGCGCGCCGCGGGCCGCAATGCGGCCGAGGCGACGAGCTTCGATCTCGGCTTTGTCGTCGGGCCGCGCCTCAACGCCGCCGGGCGGCTCGCCGACATGAGCCTCGGCATCGAGTGCCTGATTACCGACGACGAGGCGCGCGCCGGGAACTTCGCGCAGGAGCTCGACCGGCTGAACCGCGAGCGGCGCGAGATCGAGGCCGGCATGCTCGAGCAGGCGCTCGAGCGCCTGCAGGAGGTGGAAGCGCAGACACAAAGCGTGTTCTACGCCGCGCAATGGCACGAAGGCGTGGTCGGCATCCTCGCCTCGCGGCTCAAGGACCGGCTGCATCGCCCGGTGATCTGCTTCGCGCGCGCCGCCGATGGACAGCGGCTCAAAGGCTCCGGGCGCTCGATCCCGGGACACCACCTGCGGGACTGCCTCGATCTGGTCGCCAAGCGGAATCCGGGCCTGATCCTGCGCTTCGGCGGCCACGCGCAGGCGGCCGGGCTGACGATCGCGGAAAGCGACCTGCCGCGCTTCGCCGCCGCCTACGAGCAGGCCGTGGAGGAAACGCTGCCCGCACACGCGCGCCTGCGCGCGGTGGAAACCGACGGCAGTCTCGCGCACACTGACACGACACTGGACGTCGCGCGCATGATCGAGGATGGCATTTGGGGGCAAGGCTTTCCGCAGCCGCTCTTCTGCGATACATTCGCCGTGGAAAGCCAGCGCGTGGTCGGCGAGCGGCACCTGAAGATCATCGTCATGAAGGCCGGCCGGCGCTACGAAGCCATGCGCTTCGGCGCCCCCGGCACGCTCCCCGACCCGCTTCCCGCCTCGATCCGCGCCGCCTATCGTCTCGCCGTGAACGAATTCAACGGACTGAAATCCATCCAGTTCAACCTGGAGCACGTCGAATCATGAAGCGCCTAGCCACCCTCCTCGCCATGACTGCCAGCGCCGCCCTCGCCGCCGACCTGAAACCCACGAAGGACGCAGGCCCCTACGTCCCCTCGCCGCAGAGCGTCGTCTCCGACATGCTGCGCTACGCGGACGTCGGGGCGAACGACTTCCTGATCGACCTCGGCTCCGGTGACGGCCGCATCGTGCTCACCGCCGCCAAGGTGTTCGGCGCGCGCGGCTTCGGCGTCGACATCAAGGAAGACCTGGTGAAGCGCGCGAACGAGGCGGCGCACAACGAAGGCGTCGCCGAGCGCGTCAAGTTCGTGAAGCAGGACCTCTTCGAGACCGACGTCTCACAGGCGACGGTGGTGACGATGTACCTGCTGCCGGACACGGTCAACATGCTGAAGGACAAGTTCCTGCGGGAGCTCAAGCCCGGCACGCGCATCGTCTCGCACGACTATCCGCTCACCGGCTGGATCCCGGACAAGTACGTGCAGATGGACCTCGAGGACAAGGTGCAGATCAGCGGCGTGACGACGACGCTCATCTACCTCTACATCGTGCCCGCGAAAGTGGCCGGCCGCTGGGAAGCGCGCATGCCGCCCGCGATCAGCAAGCAGCCGGCCTCGCTCACGCTGAAGCAGCAGCAGGTGACGCGCGTCTCCGGCAGCCTGCGCCTCGACGGCCGCGATGTGCCGCTCGAGGAAGTGAAGCTGCGCGGCGACCAGATCACCTTCCGGCTCGCCGGGCACAAGGGTGGCTTCAGCGGCGTGGTGAAGGACGGCGCCATCGAAGGCACTTTCGACAGCGGTAATAACCGAACGCCCTGGAGCGCCTCCCTACGGGGGTAGAAGCAGCGATGAAGCTGCGCATCACCGCCGGCAAGCTTGTCCTGGAAGTCGAGCTGCGCGACACGCCGACCAGCAAAGCGCTGGCAGCGGCGCTGCCGTTCGAAGCAACGGCACAGACCTGGGGCGAAGAGCTGTACTTCTCCACGCCGGTGAGCGCGAAGCTCGAGGCCGATGCGAAGCAGGTGGTCGATCCCGGCACGGTTTGCTTCTGGACGGAGGGTGACGCGCTCGCCCTGCCCTATGGCCGGACGCCGATCTCGACCGATGAGCGCCCGAAGCTCGCCGCGCGCTGCAACGTGCTCGGCACGCTGCGCGGCGATCCGCGAACGCTCGCGGGCATCAAGTCCGGCTCGCCGATTCGCGTGGAGAACGCGGATGCAACGAAAGCGCGTTAACTCCTCCAAGCTGCGCTCGGTCGGCTACGACGAAGCGACCCGCACGCTCGAAGTCGAGATGTCAAACGGCCAGGTCTACCAGTACGTCGGCGTCTATCCCGAGGTGCACCGGCGCTTCATGGCGGCGCCGAATCCGACCAGCTTCTTCGACGACAAGATCGCCGAAGAGTACACGCCCAAACCCGTAAAATAGCCGCACAAGCGGTAGCCACCCGGGAGGTTTCATGCGGACCATGCTGCTCGCCATGCTGGCGAGCGTGTCGATCGTCGCGCTTGCCGCGCCGGCCATGCCTGGCACGCCGGTCGAAGCGACCGGCCTGCGCTCGATCGCCGGCTGGTTGAAGGCGAAAGGCGCCGAAGGCTATCTCGCCGCGGAAGTGGCCGATGCAATGGGCATCCCTCGCGAGACCGGTGTCGAGTTGCTCGCGGCACGCCAGCGCGGCTTCCGGGACGACGAGGTGCTGCGCATCGCGCAGATGGTCGAGGGCGAGTATCTCGTCTTCGTGGTGCAGTCGGCGGGTGAGGTGTATTTCTACCTTTCGACGGTGCGCGGCGGCCTGCGCAAGGCGCTCGTTTCGCTGCCCGAGCGCGAGAGCGTGACGCCGCTCGGTGCGGTGGAAGCGGAATCTAATTTCCGCCGCGAAGTCCTATATTGGGAAGGGAAGGTAAGCCAGTAGATGGAAGCAGAACGCCTCAACCAGATCGCGGCCAGCCTCACCGACCTCCAGGCGCGCTCCGTCGCGCTGCGGAGGTATCTTTGACTACGAGGCGAAACTTAGCCGCCTAGCGGCGCTCAATCGCCAGCTCGAGGACCCGAAGCTCTGGGAGAACCCGCAGCGCGCGCAGGAGCTCGGCAAGGAGAAGAAGCAGCTCGAGGCGCTCGTCGACACGCTCGGACGCGTCGGCAGCGGCCTTTCGGACGCGCAGGAGCTCTTCCAGCTCGCGCGCACGGAGAACGACGATGCGACGGTGATCGGCGTTGCGGCCGATGTGGAGAAGCTCGAGAAGGAGGTCGCGGCGCTCGAATTCCGCCGCATGTTCTCCAACCCGCTGGATGCCAACAACTGCTTCATCGACATCCAGGCGGGCTCCGGCGGCACCGAAGCCCAGGACTGGGCGTCGATGCTCGAACGCATGTACCTCAAGTACTGCGACCACAAGGGCTACAACGCCGATATCCTCGAGCACACGGCGGGCGAAGTGGCGGGCATCAAGAGCGCGACCCTCAAGGTCTCCGGCGACTACGCCTACGGCAACCTGCGCACCGAGTCGGGCGTGCACCGGCTGGTGCGCAAGAGCCCGTTCGACGCCAATGCCCGCCGGCATACGTCGTTTGCCAGCGTGTTCGTCTATCCGGAGGTGGATGAATCCATCGAGGTGGACATAAACCCCACCGACCTGCGCGTCGACGTCTACCGCGCCTCGGGCGCCGGCGGCCAGCACGTCAACAAGACCGAATCGGCGGTGCGCATCACGCACATGCCGACCGGCATCGTCGTGCAGAGCCAGAACGACCGCTCGCAGCATCGCAACCGCGCCGAATGCATGGCGATGCTCAAGTCGCGGCTCTACGAGTTCGAGCTGAGGAAGCGCACCGCCGAGCAGGACAAGCTCGCCGCGACCAAGACCGACATCGAGTGGGGCCACCAGATCCGCTCCTACGTGCTCGACCAGTCGCGCATCAAGGACCTGCGCACCGGCGTGGAAAAGGGCGACACGCAGCGCGTGCTCGACGGCGATCTCGACGATTTCATCCAAGCGAGCTTGAAGCAGGGGGTCTAAGCTGGAAAACGACGACAGCAACAAGCTCATCGAAGAACGCCGCCAGAAGCTGAAGGCGCTGCGCGCCGCCGGGCAAGCCTATCCGAACGAGTTCCGACCCAAGGACGCGGCCGCGGCACTGCACGAGCGCCATGGGGCGCTCAGCAAGGAGCAGCTCGAGGCGCAGAAGCCTGCCGCGGTCGTTGCCGGCCGCATGATGCTGAAGCGCGTCATGGGCAAGGCGAGCTTTGCGACGCTGCAGGACGCCTCTGGCCGCATACAGCTCTACATCACGCAGGACATGCCCGGCTACGAGGACTTCAAGCACTGGGACCTGGGCGACATCGTCGGCGCCGAGGGCACGGTGTTCAAGACGATGAAGGGCGAGCTGACGGTCAATGCGAAAAGCCTGCGCCTCATCGCCAAGGCGCTGCGGCCGCTGCCCGAGAAGTTCCACGGGCTTGCCGACCAGGAGATGCGCTATCGGCAGCGCTATGTCGACCTGATCGTCACGCCGGAAGCGAAGGACGTGTTCCTCGCGCGCAGCCGCGTAATCCAGGCGATCCGCGACGTGCTGCGCGGCGAGGGCTACCTCGAGGTCGAGACGCCGATGATGCAGCCGATCCCGGGCGGCGCCGCGGCGCGTCCGTTCAAGACGCACCACAACGCGCTCGACATGGATCTCTATCTGCGCGTCGCGCCCGAGCTGTACCTGAAACGGCTGCTGGTCGGCGGCATGGAGCGCGTGTTCGAGATCAACCGCAACTTCAGGAACGAAGGCATCTCGACGCGCCACAACCCCGAGTTCACGATGCTCGAGTGCTACGCCGCGTACCAGGACTGGCAGTACATGATGGCGTTGACCGAGCGGCTGGTGCGCGCCGCAGCAGGCGAGCGCTCGACCCTCGCGTACCAGGGGAAGAGCCTCGAGCTCGGCAGGCCGTTCGCGCGCCTGCCGATCCCCGAGGCGCTGCGCCAGCAGGGCCTGAAAGGCGATTTGCGCGACCGCGCATTCCTGTCCGCCGAGCTGACACGGCACGGCGTCGAGCACACCAAGGCCCAAGGCTGGGGCGCCCTGCAGCTCATGCTGTTCGAGACGCTGGCGGAAAAGCATTTGTTGCAGCCGACGTTCATCACCGACTTCCCGGCCGAGGTATCGCCGCTCTCGCGGCGGCGCGACTCCGACCCGGAGGTCGCCGATCGCTTCGAGCTCTTCATCGATGCGAAGGAGTTCGCCAACGGCTTCTCGGAGCTGAACGATCCGGAGGACCAGGCGGCGCGGTTCCTCGAGCAGGCGCGCCTCAAGGAGGCGGGCGACCAGGAGGCGATGTACTACGACGCCGACTACATTCGGGCGCTGGAGTACGGCATGCCGCCGGCGGGCGGCATGGGTCTTGGCATTGACCGGCTGGTCATGCTCCTGACGGACAGTGCGAGCATCCGCGATGTCATCCTTTTCCCGCAGATGCGACCGGAGTCTTAACACCCGTTACATCTGGTAACCAACGCTCACTGCACGACGTAGGCCCGCGCCCTAACCTTTGCGTTGTTCGCGATACGAAATGAGAACGACGCGATGGATACCAACACCAACATTCGCAGGCTGCACCCGCTGGTCGCGGCAGCCGCCATTTCCGTCACCGTGTTTTCGGCCGTGGGAGTGGCCGCGGTGGCCGGTCTCATCCCGCATTCCAAAGGCTCGGTGAGCGAGCAGACGCCGGTCGCGGCGGTCGCGCAGCCGGCGACCACAACGCCGGTGGCGCCGTCGGCGCCGCAAGTGATGCCCGCGCCGATCCCGCAGGCGACGCCGGCCACGTCCGCGCCGAAGAAGCATGTGGTGCGCAAAGCGCCGAAGCCGGCCGAGTCGGTCGCTTACGGCGATACGCCGGCCTATGCGCCGCCGCCGGTGGCGCAGGCGCCGCAGGTCTACGAAGCACCGAAGCCGGCGGTGAAGCCGGGC
>JAEKLK010000025.1 GCA_019509895.1 Betaproteobacteria bacterium
TTCTCTGGCAATTTCCGCCGATGTTCACGTTCAAGCGCGAGCGTCTCGAAGCCTTCTTCCGGCTGCTCCCGCGTACCACCGAGCAGGCGCTCGCGCTCGCGCGCCGGCGTGACCGGCGGATGATCGGCCGCTCGCGCCTGGCGATCGACGCCAACCGGAAGCTGCGCCACGCTGTGGAGATCCGTCATCCGAGCTTCATGACCGGCGATTTCATCGCGCTGCTTCGCAAGCACAACATCGGCCTGGTGGTCGCCGACACGGCTGGCAAGTGGCCGAAGATGTTCCATGTCACCTCGGACTTCGTGTACGTAAGGCTGCACGGCGACATAAAGATCTATACCAGCGGCTATTCCGAGCGCGCGCTCGCGAGCTGGGCGCGGCGCATCCGCGCCTGGGACCGTGACGGACGCGACGTTTATGTGTACTTCGACAACGACGTCAAGGTGAAGGCGCCGTTCGACGCCCTCAACCTCATGCGCAAGGTCGGCGTCCAGTGGCAGCCGGCGGCGGCGACTCGCGATGAGCCGTTGCCCGTGCATAAGCCCGGCACGCGCGTGCCGCGCCTCAAATACGCCTACGGTCCTCGCGTGACGGGCGGCAATCCCGCCTGGGACGATCTCGACCGGCGCTAGACTGCGGCGGTGACAAGGCATGTGGTGATCGCCGGCGGCGGCCCTGCCGGGATGATGCTCGGCCTGCTGCTCGCGCGCGCCGGCCTGCGCGCCACGCTGCTAGAGAAGCACGCCGATTTCCTGCGCGACTTCCGCGGCGACACCATCCATCCTTCGACGCTCCAGGTGCTGCACGAGCTCGGCCTGGCCGATGAGTTCCTGCGGTTGCGCCACACCAAGGTGCGGCAACTCGCCGCGGCATTCGGCGGCCGGCAGTTGCCGATCGTCGACCTCGGCCGCGTGGGCGTGCGCTACCCGTTCATCGCCATGATCCCGCAGTGGGATTTTCTGGATTTCCTGGCAGCTGCGGCGCGCGCCTATCGCGGCTTCGAGCTGCGCCTGCAGACCGAGGCGACCGGCCTGCTGTTCGAGGGCGAGCGAGTCATCGGCGTGCGGACGCACGCCGGACCGCTGGCCGCCGACCTGGTGGTCGCAGCCGACGGCCGCCATTCCACTCTGCGTGCCGCCGCGGCGCTGGAAGTCATCGACCTCGGCGCGCCGATCGATGTGCTGTGGTTCCGCGTTTCCCGCCGGCCGGATGATCCAGCGCAGGCGCTGGTGCGCTTGGATGCCGGCAGCATCGTCGTGATGCTCGATCGCGGCGATTACTGGCAATGTGCTTTCGTCATCGCCAAGGGCGCGCTCGAGCAGGTGAGGGCCCGCGGTCTCGATGCCTTCCGCGCCACGCTGGCGCAGCTCATGCCTTTCGCCGCCGAGCGGATGCGCGAGATCGGCAGCTGGGATGACGTGAAGCTTCTTACCGTTCAGGTGAATCGGCTGCGGACGTGGTTTCGCGAAGGCCTGCTCTGCATCGGCGACGCGGCGCACGCCATGTCGCCCGTCGGCGGCGTCGGCATCAACCTCGCCATTCAGGATGCGGTCGCTGCGGCCAACATTCTGTGGAAGGGCAACTTCGCGCCAAGCGCGCTCAAGGCAGTGCAGGATCGGCGGGAGTTTCCCACCCGCGTCACGCAGCAATTCCAGCTGCTGGTGCAGGAGCGCATCCTGAGCCGCGTGCTGGCGGGGGACGCCGACGCCGCACACCCGCCGCTCGTGCTGCGGCTGCTTTCCCGATTTGCGCTCCTACGCCGGATCCCGGCACGCATCGTCGGGGTCGGCGTGCGTCCCGAGCATGTGCATTCACCGGCGGTGACTGCCTGAGACGATTTTCAGCTCGTAGAGACGGCATTCGAGCGCGCCGTTCCACAGCGGCGTGCGGCGCGAGGGCTGCAGACGTATGAGCTGCGGCAGGCGCAGGTCCGCCGTGAAGATGTAGCAGCGCCAGCCGGCAAAGCGCTGCTTGAGCGCGTCGCCGAGGCGGGGATAGAAGCGCGCAAGCTCATCGGGAGTGCCCATGCGCTCCCCGTAGGGCGGGTTCATCACCATCACGCCGCTCGGCGCGGGCGACGTGCGCTCCAGCACATCGGCCTGCGCAAGCTCGACCCACCGCTCGACGCCCGCCTCGGCCAGATTGCGGCGCGCGGCGCTCAGCGCCTTTGCGTCGTTGTCACTGCCATAAAGCTGCGGCGACGTTTCCTTTGCAGCCGGCTCGCGCTTCACCCGCTCCCAGAGCGCCGCATCGAACGCGTTCAGCTGCTCGAACGCAAAGCGGCGCTTCGCGCCCGGCGCGCGGCCGCGCGCCATGGCCGCCGCCTCGGCAAGCAGCGTGCCGCCGCCGCACATTGGATCGAGCAGCGGCTCCTGCGGCTGCCAGCCGGTGAGCATGATGATGCCGGCCGCCAGATTCTCGCGCAGCGGCGCTTCCGCCGGGCCGGCGCGCCAGCCGCGCTTGAAGAGCGGCTCTCCGGACGTGTCGAGATACAACGTGCCACGATCCGCTTCCAGGAAGGCGTGCACCCGCACATCGGGATTCGCGCGCTCGACACTCGGCCGCTTGCCGAGCGCATCGCGAAAACGGTCGACCACCGCGTCCTTGATGCGCAGCGTCGCGAACTCAAGGCTCTTGAGCGGGCTCTTTTGTGCAGTGACGTTGACCCGCAGCATGCGCTCGACGCCGAAGTAGCGCGGCCAATCCACGGCCCGCGCCGCCGCGTAGACCTCCTGCTCGTTGCGGTAGCGGAATTCGCCGATCCGCCACAGGATGCGCGAGGCGAGTCGCGACCAGAGGTTCGAGCGGTAGCAGGCGTCCCAGCCGCCGGCGAAGGCAACGCCGCCGGGCACCGCGCTGGCGGTGATGCCGAGCTCCGCGAGCTCGCGCACCAGAAGCTCCTCCAGGCCGCGCGGACAGCTCGCGAACCAATGGAGCAACTGCGGGAGCAACTGCGGCTCAGAACGGTTTGAAGACAACGACGAACACCACGGCGAACAGCACTAGGGTTGGCGCCTCGTTGAACCAGCGATACCAGACATGGCTCTTCGTGTTGCGATCGGCGGCGAAGTCGCGCATCAGTCCGCCACACCATAGGTGGTAAATGACGAGCAGCGCGGTGAGCCCGGCCTTGGCGTGCAGCCAGCTGCCGGCGCCCCGGAACCAGCCAAGCCACAACCATAGGCCGAAGACGACGGTCAGCACGCCGCCGGGCGTCATGATGCCCCAGTAGAGCTTGCGCTCCATCAGCTTGAAGCGCTCGCGCGAGATCGCGTCGTCGGCCATCGCGTGGTAGACGAAGAGGCGCGGCAGATAGAACAGGCCGGCGAACCACGTCACCATGAAGATGATGTGCAGCGACTTGATCCAGAGCATCAGGCGCTGAAGCGGCGGCGCGCGAAGTACAGCGCGATGGCGTAGGCGGCCGCCGCATAGGCGAGGAGCACCGCGAGGTGGACCGGCACGCTCGTCGGCCAGCTCCCGGCCACGAGCGGGCGCACGAGCTCGATGCCGTGGTAGAGCGGAAGCGCCTGCGCCACCGCGAGCACCGGGGCCGGCAGCTGCTCGGCCGGGAAGAACACGCCCGAGATCATGGTCATCGGCGTCATGATGAGCGTCATGTAGAAGCTGAAGAAATCCCAGTTCTTCGCGAGCACCGTCATGATGAGGCCGACCGCGGCGAAGGCAAGCCCTACGAGGAACGCGACCGGCAGCGCCATGACGACGATCGGCGACGCCGCGAGGCCGAAGGCCGCCGCGACGGCGAGGATGGTGGCCCCGGAAAGCCAGGCCTTGCTCGCCGCCCAGACGATCTCGCCGGCAACCACGTCGTCGATGGTGACCGGCGCATAGAGGATGGCGTCCCAGGTCTTCTGGCCGTGCATGCGAGAGAAGCCGGAAAACATCGATTCGAACGAGGCGGTGAACATGGTCGCCGAGCACAGCGTGCCGGCGGCGAAGAAGGCGATATACGACATCCCCGCGACCGACGGCAGCAGCGCCCCCAGCCCGTAGCCGAGGCCGAAAAGCAGGATCAGCGGATCGGCCAGGTTGGAGAGCACGGAGGCGACCAAGAGCTTGCGCCAGACGAGGAAATTGCGGCGCCAGACCGCGATCCAGCGCATCAGTCGCGCAGATCCCGGCCGGTGAGCTTGAGGAACACATCCTCCAGGCTCGCCGGGCGATGCAGGAAGCTGAGCTCCGGCTCGCCCCGCAGACCGGCGATGAGCGGCGCGGCGTCCGCGGCGTAGAGGAAAGCGGTGTCGCCGGCGCGCTCGACGCGCGGCGCGAGGCGGCGCGCCTGCTGGAGCCAGCGATCGAGGCCGCTGCCATGCACCTCGACGACCTGCGGCTCGATGTGCTCGGCGATCAGCGCGCGCGGCGAGCCGACGCTAATCAGCCGGCCACGGTCCATGATCGCCAGGCGATGACACAGGCGCTCGGCCTCTTCCATGAAGTGGGTGGTGAGGACGAGCGTCTTTCCCTCCTGCGTCAGCCGGCGCAGCCGTTCCCAGATGAGATGCCGCGCCTGAGGATCGAGGCCGGTGGTGGGCTCGTCCATGAAGAGGAGCTGCGGATCGTTGATCAGCGCCCGCGCGAGCGTCAGCCGGCGTTTCATGCCGCCGGAGAGCGCGTTGATGCGCGCGTCCGCGCGGCCGGCGAGGCCGGCGAATTCAAGCAGCTCCGGCACGCGCGCGGCGACCGTGGCCCGCGACATGCCGAAGTACCGCCCGTACACGAGCAGGTTCTCTTCGACGGTGAAATCCGGATCGAGATTATCGAACTGCGGCACGACGCCGACGCGGCTGCGCGCCTCTCGCGCTCGCGCGGGCACCGGCTCGCCGAGAAGCTCGATCGTGCCGGCATCCGGATACGTGAGCCCGAGGCACAGGCGTAGCGTGGTAGTCTTGCCGGCGCCGTTCGGGCCGAGGAGACCGAAGCATTCGCCGGGCGCCACGTCGAGATCGACGCCGTTCACCACTTCCAGGTCGCCGTAGCGTTTGCGCAGCGCGCGTGCCTGCAACGCGCTCATGCGCAATGGGCGCGGACCAGTCCCCGCAGGATATGAAGCTTGCGATGGAAGAAGTGCTCGCCACCGGGCAGCACGATCACCGGCAGATCCTGCGGCCGTGCCCAGTCGAACACCATGGCGAGCGGCACCGTGTCGTCCTGCTCGCCGTGAATTACCAGCGTCCCCGGCTGCACATTGGGCAGCTGAAAGCGATTTACCGCGACGCCGACGAGCACCAGCCGCTCCGCCTTGACGCGCTGCGCGAGCATCACCTGCACGCCGGCTCCGAAGGAGAAACCCGCGAGCGCAAGCCGGGAAGGCCTGAGGTGCTCGACGATCGCGGCGAGGTCTTCGAGCTCGCCGCGGCCTTCGTCGTGGCTGCCTTCGGTCTCACCGACGCCGCGGAAGTTGGGACGCCAGGCCTCGTAGCCCAGCTCGACGAAGGCGCGCGCCAGCGTCTGCACCACCTTGTTGTCGAGCGTGCCGCCGTAAAGCGGGTGCGGATGCGCGATGAGCGCGATGCCGACGGCGCTAGCGTCGGGGGAATCGACGGCGCACTCGATGCGGCCGACCGGTCCGGCGATGAACTCGCGGCGGGTGCTGGCCCTCACATCCTCAGCCGCTCAACGATGCGGCCGTGCTGCAGGTGCTCCTCGATGATCTCGTCGATGTCCGCCCGATCGAGGTAGGTGTACCAGACGGCGTCGGGATACACCACGACGCACGGACCTTCCTCGCAGCGGTCGAGACAGCCGGCCTGGTTGACGCGGATCTTGCCTTCGCCCGAGAGGCCGAGCTCCTTGACGCGCTTCTTGGCGTAATCGCGGATCTCGCTCGCGCCCTTGTCGTTGCAGCAGACGCGGCCGCCGTCGCGCTGGTTGCAGCAGAAGAAGACGTGCTTGGCGTAGTAGGACATGCGCGATTTTAACCGACGCCCTCGCGCCGCCGCGCAGCGAGGAACATGAGGTAGCCGAGCGCCACATAGGCCCAGAGCGCGCTCACCACGCGCGTGACGCCGTTGAAGTTGAGGAAAGGGCCCTGCTGCCAGAGCTTGAGTGTCGCCGCGAGATAGGGGTTGGGCGGCGCGAGATTCACGAGCACGGTCGCCACCATGATAAGGACCGCCGCCGCCGCGAGACGCAACACGCGCGGCAGCGCGAGCGCGCCGAGCGCCACGACGATGCCGCAGGCGAGGCCGAGCCGGGCACCGCGCGTGAGCCAGACGAAGACATTGTCGGAATGCATGATCACCGCGAATGCGGCCACCTTGATGACCAGCGCGGCGAGCACCAGAGCGGCAAAGAGCGCGCGCACCGGCTGCGCGGGCCGCATCATGACGGAGAGGAGGAGCGCCACCGTCACCATATTGGCGGCCGCAATGAACCCTTCCAGGGTGACGAAAAATTCCGGCGCGCGGGCACGCCCGATGACGGGGGAAAGCAGGTCGCGCAAGTCCCCGGCGGCGAAGAGCAGCGTCGCGGGATTGAGCTGGATGAAGAGCCACAGCGCGAGGAGCGCCAGGCCGGCGTCGATCTCCGCCCCGGGCAGAAAAGCGCCCGCGCGCACGCGCTGGAGCGGCCCGCTCAACAGCGTCGGCGCCGCGAGCACCGCGAGCGCCGCTCCGCACGCGGCGCCAGCGACATTGCAAAGCACGTCGAGGTTGGTCGCTACCCGCGTGGGCAGGTAGCTTTGTACCGCTTCGAAGCCGAGCGACAGGCCGCCCGCGGTAGCGAGGGCGAGCCCGAATGCGCCGATCGGGGAGAAGCGCGGCTGCAATGCCAGGACGCATAGGAAACCGTACGGCACATAACCGAGGATGTTGGCGGCGACGTCGAAGAGCGTGATGTAGCGCGGCCAGGGCGAGGAGAGGTACGCCCACGGCGAGAGCCCATGGTCGCGCCAGCCTTCCATCGGGTACAGCGAGGCGTAGGCGACTAGCACCACGTAAACCACGAAGGCGATGCGCGCGAACGGCGAGCGCTCGCGCCGCTCAGTGGTGTCGGCCGTGGGGCTGCGCGTGCGCAAGCGGCCGCGGCAGGAGCGAGCCCGCCACCATACCGAAGAGCGAGAAGGCGAGGCCGACGAGCGGCGGAGGCACCGTCGCGTCGGGCGCAGTGAACGCGGCGATTACCCAGCTCACCAGGCCGAAGAGCGACGAGAGAATCGCGCCGGTATTGCTGGCGCGCTTCCAGAAGATGCCGGCGGCGAGCGGCACGAGCGCCGCGACCAGCGTCACGGTATAGGCGTTCTGCACCATGTCGTACATCGTCTGCTTCGAGTTCAGCGCAAAGACGAGCGCCGCGAGCGTGAACGACACCAGCACGAGCCGCAGGCTCAGCAGGAATTGCCGGTCGCTCATATGGGGAAACCGCGGGCGGATGATGTTCTCGGTGCAAAGCGAGGTCGGCGCGATAATCGCGCCGCTCGCGGTGGAGAGAATGGCCGAGAGCAGCGCGCCGAAAAAGAGCACCTTGATCCACATCGGCGTGTGCTCGAGGATGAAGTTGGGCAGGACCCGCTGCATGTCGCGCGCGTCCTCGGCGTTGAGCAGCGACCCGAGCGACGGGTCGACCGTCAGGGCCGCGAGCACGACGAAGATTGGCACGAAGACGAAGCAGAAGTAGACGACGCCGCCGAGCAGGCTTCCCATGATGGCGGT
>JAEKLK010000026.1 GCA_019509895.1 Betaproteobacteria bacterium
AAGATCCGCGCACCATCAGCGCGGCGCTGGACGTCATCTGGGTGGCGAAAGCGCTCGAGCGCATCGGCGACCATGCGAAGAACATGGCGGAGTACGTGATCTACATCGTCAAGGGAACGGACGTGCGCCACACCGCCAGCATCACCGGCAAGGCCGCCTAGCTCGCATGAGCGCGTCGGTG
Source organism: Betaproteobacteria bacterium (assembly GCA_019509895.1). Taxonomy (GTDB): domain Bacteria; phylum Pseudomonadota; class Gammaproteobacteria; order Burkholderiales; family SG8-39; genus SCGC-AG-212-J23. Next base: position 182 of record JAEKLK010000026.1, read on the forward strand.
CTCGTCGTCGAGGACGAGCCGCAGATCCAGGAGCTGGTCGCCGTCAACCTGGAGCATTTCGGCCACCGCGTGCGCCGCGCCGCGAGCGCGGAGGAGGCCGAGGCGGCGATCCGCGCCGCTTTGCCCGACGTGGTGGTGCTCGACTGGATGCTGCCGGGCGAGTCGGGCCTCTCGTTCGCGCGCCGCCTGCGCGGCGATGCGCGCACGCGCGACCTGCCGATCTTGATGCTCACCGCGCGCGCCATGGAGCACGACAAGATCTCCGGCCTCGAGGCGGGCGCGGACGACTACCTCACCAAGCCGTTCTCGCCGAAGGAGCTCGCCGCACGCATCAAGGCGATCCTGCGCCGGCGCGCACCGCAGCTCTCCGGCGACGCGGTCGAGGTCGAAGGCCTGCGCCTCGATCCGGCCTCGCATCGCGTCAGCGCGGGCGAGCAGCGCCTTTATCTCTCGCCGGCGGAATTCCGCCTGCTGCACTTTCTCATGACGCATCGCGGCCGCGTGTACTCGCGTGCGCAGCTCCTCGACCAGGTCTGGGGCGACCACGTCTATGTCGAGGAGCGCACGGTCGACGTGCATATCCGGCGCCTGCGCAAGTCGCTCGAGCCGAGCGGCCACGACCGGCTGATCGACACGGTGCGCGGCGCCGGCTACGGGCTGCAGGCCGCTTGATCCCGCTTTACCGCCGGACGCTCGGTGCGCTCGGCGGGATTGCTGTCATCGCCACGCTGGTCGGATTCGTCGCCGGCGCTGCCTGGGGATGGGCGTTCGCCGCCGTGGGTCTGGCGGCGCTGCTCGTGCATCACGTCGTGCACCTGGCGCGCCTTGCACGCTGGCTTGCCGATCCAGTGCCCGGCGAGGTTCCCGAAGGCCATGGCAACTGGGACGCGGTACTGACGGCGCTCCACCGCTATGAGCGCGCCGCCGCCGGGCGGGAAGCGCAAGTTGCGGCCGCGCTGGCACAGCTACGGCGCGCGGCGCAGGCGATGCCCGATGGCGTGGTGCTGCTCGATGAGAAGAACGCGATCGAATGGTGCAACGACCAGGCGGCGGCGATGCTCGAGCTCGACCCGCGCGCCGACGTCGGCCGGCCCATTGCCAACCTCGTCCGGAATCACAGACGCTGCTGCTCGCGCGCGACATCACCCAGGCGGAGCGCGTCGAGACCATGCGGCGCGATTTCGTCGCCAACGTGTCGCACGAGCTGCGCACGCCGCTCACGGTGCTGGTAGGTTTCCTGGAGACGGTGCGCGAGCTCAAACTCGACCCGCAGCGCGTACGCGACTACATCGGCATGATGCGCGAGCAGGGCGCCCGCATGCAGCGCATCATCGAGGACCTGCTCGCGCTCTCGGTGCTCGAGTCGGCGCCGCCGCCGGCGGCCGAGCGGGTGCGCGTCGCGCCGCTGCTCGAGCGCCTCGGCGCCGACGCCACGGCGCTCTCGAAGGGCCGCCATGCGATCAGCATCGAAGGCCGGCCGCAGGTCGATCTGCTCGGCGCCGAGCCGGAGATCGCGAGCGCCTTCGGCAACCTCATTTCCAACGCTATCCGCTACACGCCGGCCGGCGGCAAAGTGACCGTCGCCTGGCACGACGGCCCCGACGGCGCCTCGTTCAGCGTCGCCGATACGGGCGTCGGCATCCCGGTGGAACACATCCCACGGCTCACCGAGCGCTTCTACCGCGTCGATCGCGGCCGCTCGCGCGAGAGCGGCGGCACCGGCCTCGGCCTCGCCATCGCCAAGCACGTGCTCGGGCGCCACCAGGCGCACCTCGAGGTCGACAGCACGCCGGGCGCGGGCAGCCGCTTCAGCGCACATTTCCCGGCGGGCCGCACCATCCCCCTCGAAGCGGCTACCGAGTCGCAAGCGGGATAACGAACGCTTCACGCAGCAGCTCGCGTCGGGCGACCAGCTCGCGCGAATTCTGCCGTTCCGCGTCGAAAACCAGCGCCGCGAGTTCACGCAACGCCGCGCGTGCCTGCTCGATCGTGCGGCCGTGCGAATTGACGAGCGGTAGTTCCTCGATGAAGCCGAGAAAAACACCGCCGTGAACGACATGACGCCTGATTGCATGCCACCTCCGTGTGAAGGCCAGTCTAGGTGCGCCACTTTGCCGATTGATGTCAACGCGCGGTCACATCGCGCGGCCAAGATGGCGCGCTCGCAACGCCCGCGTCCAGTGGTCCCAGTAAGGGCCTGAGAACGGACCTAGATTCTCTTCGCCGCCGCGCCGGCGGTCGAAGCGCTTGCTGGCGGACGTGCCAGCATCAGCTCACCCTGATCGACCTGTCGCACTCCGGTAGAGTAACGTCCGCTTACGAACCAAGCGCAGGTTGCGCCGTAACTTGACAGAGCTGTAACCGACACGCGTTAGTCAACGCTCTATGGCTACCTACAACGTACTGTTCTTGTGCACCGGCAACTCGGCGCGCTCAATATTGGCGGAGGCATTCGTGACTTCGGCAGGTGAAGGTCGTTTCAAGGGTTTTAGCGCTGGCAGTCATCCCGGCGGCACCGTAAATCCTTTTGCGATTGAGCTCTGAAGAAGCATGGCATTAGTACTGCCGGGCTGCGCTCCAAGAGTTGGGACGAGTTCGCGGCAAAGGGTGCTCCCAAAATGGATTTCATCTTCACCGTCTGCGACAACGCTGCAGGAGAGGTATGCCCGTTCTGGCCCGGAAAGCCGGCAACGGCGCACTGGGGTGTGCCTGATCCGGCGGCAGTCGAAGGCTCTGACGATCAGAAACGCGAAGCCTTCCGGCGGGCGTTCGACACACTTTCTGGACGAATTCGATCTCTGCTCAGCCTTCCGCTTGAGAGGCTCGGCCGCAAGGCCCTTGAAGCCAGACTTCTCCAGATCGGCGCGGAGTGAGCGTCTGGAATCGCGCAAGTGCTGACGGACTTGGCACTGCGCTCCTTCTGGCGGCAGTGGTCGGCTCAGGGATCATGGGCGAGAGGCTGTCACAGGGAAACGATGCAATAGCTCTCCTCGCCAATTCGCTAGCCACAGGGTTCGCCCTTGCGGCCTTGATCATTACCTTCGGTCCCCGCTCTGGCGCGCACTTCAACCCTGTTGTGACGGTCGCGCTGGCGATTCGTCGCGATATTCCCTGGCGCGATGTTGGCCCTTATCTGACCCTCCAATTCACGGGTGCCCTGATCGGTGTTGCTGCCGCTCACATGATGTTCGACTTGCCGATCATCCAGTATTCGATTAAAGCGAGGAGCAGCTGGGGGCTGTGGTGGAGCGAGATCGTCGCGACATTTGGATTGGTGCTCGTGGTTCTATCTTGCGATGCCAAGCGGCCTTGGGCAGCACCGGTTGCCGTTGCCGGATACATTGCTGCGGCTTACTGGTTCACGGCATCTACATCCTTTGCTAACCCTGCCGTCACCTTGGCGCGTGGGTTCACTAACACCTTCGCAGGAATCGACCTTGGCCACACGTTGCCGTTCATGGCGGCACAGGTCTTGGGAGCCGGGTTAGCGGTTGGGTTCGACAGAGGTGCGCGCAGTGATTCGTAATCTCTGCTATTAGGTGGCCGTCGTTCGACGGCTAGGGGGCGAGGAGAATGGCGATGACCAAGAAGCGCGAGCCTGCGCTCGTCATCGACCTGAAGCCGCATCTCGATGCCAAGCAAGCCGAGCGAGAAGCGCGCTGGATCGCTCGATGCGCGTCGTCCCGGACTTTGAGAAGGCCTACGATCTCACGTGCTGGATTCTGAAGGCGTACCCGAAGCTCACGCCGGACGAACTTGCCGAGTACCTGAAGGAAATCGAGCGATGACTGACAAGAACAGGACGAACCACCCTGCTGCCCGTCCGCCTCGCACATTCGACGATGCCCTGCTACGTTACGGCGCGCCCTGCCCGCACTGCGGCGGCACGCAATACCGCTTGGAGTGGCATCCGCCGACCGTGTACGAGTGCTTGGCGTGCGAACTGACCATCTTGGCGCGCATGTGGAAAGAGATCAGCGCGACGAATCCCCGCGGCGAATAGCGCCACCGGGCGGACAAGCAACCTTCTGTTACGTCTAGGGAGCATCCATGAAGAGCAACAACATCTTGAAGGTCGCTGCGGCGGCGGCAGTGCTCGCCGCCCTGGGCACGGCCGTTTACGCGCAGGTCTCCGACAAGTACTCGCTGAAATCGCCGAGCGGAATCGCCTTCTCCGACTTCAAAGGCTACGAGGACTGGCCGGTGGTCTCCTCCGCCCGCACCGATGAAGTGCTCAAGGTCATCGTCGCCAATCCGACGATGATCAAGGCCTACAAGGCCGGCGTTCCCGGGAACGGCCAGCCTTTCCCGGAAGGGTCCAAGATCGTCAAGCTGCAGTGGAAGCCAAAGAAGAGCGCGGAAGCCACTTTCGACGTCGATGTGCCGGACGTCTTCACGCAGGCTTTCGTCATCGAGAAGAACAGCAAGAGATTTCCGAAGACCGGCGGTTGGGGATACGCGCTCTTCAACTACGACGCCGCGACCACCAAGTGGACGGCCGACAAAGACTCTCCAGCCGACTGCGGGCACTCCTGCCATGTGGCAGTGAAGAGCAAGGACTACATCTTCCACCCCTACCAGACGCGCTGACCCCGAGGAGTTCGCCATGTCCGAGACCATCAACCACGACCGCCGTCGCCTCGTTGGCGCCACTGCACTCGCCATCGCGGCCACCTACGTCGGCAGGGCACGTGCGGCGAGCACGCCGAGCACATTTGGGCCAATGAAGCAGATCGACGCTGGTGTGCTGAACGTCGGTTACGCCGAGGCAGGACCCGCGAACGGTGCGCCGGTCATTCTGCTGCACGGCTGGCCTTACGACATCCATGCCTTTGTCGACGTGGCGCCATTGCTCGCCGGCGCCGGATATCGGGTGATCGTGCCACACCTGCGCGGCTACGGCACGACGCGCTTCCGCTCGAGCAACGCAGTGCGCAACGGCCAGCCGGCTGCGCTTGCCGTGGATGTCATCGACTTGATGGATGCGCTCAAGATCCGCAAGGCCACCCTTGCCGGTTTCGACTGGGGCGCGCGCACGGTCAATATCGTTTCGGCGCTCTGGCCCGAGCGCGTCAAAGCCACCGTTTCCGTGAGCGGCTATCTCATCGGCAACCAGCAAGCGGGCAAGCAGCCGCTGCCGCCGGCGGCGGAGCTGCAATGGTGGTACCAGTTCTATTTGGCCACCGAGCGCGGCCGCTTGGGCTACGAGAAATACACGAAGGACTTTGCCAAGCTGATTTGGCAAACCGCCTCACCGAAATGGGCATTCGACGACGCTACGTTCGCCCGCAGCGGCGCATCGTTCGAGAATCCGGACCATGTCGCCATCGCCATCCACAACTATCGCTGGCGGCTCGGGCTCGCCGACGGCGAGCGGCGTTACGACGACCTGGAGAGCAAGCTCGCGCGGGCGCCGGTAATCAGCGTGCCGACCATCACCATGGAAGGCGACGCGAACGGCGCGCCGCATCCCGAGCCGAGCGCCTACGCGAAGAAATTCACCGGCAAGTACGCGCATCGCGATCTCACCGGCGGCATCGGCCACAACCTGCCGCAGGAAGCGCCGGAAGCGTTCGCCAAGGCGGTCGTCGAAGCCGACGGCTGGGCCGCCGCATGAGGGCGAAGCTGCTGCTGATCGCCTCATTGCTCGCGCTATCGACTGCGGCGGCCGCGCAGGAGACCAAGCCCGCGCAGCGCCTCGCCGGCGCCACCGGCTGGCTTAACTCGCCGCCAGTCACCGACATGGATCTGCGCGGCAAGGTGGTGCTGGTCGACTTCTGGACCTATACCTGCGTCAATTGGCTGCGCACGCTGCCGTACGTGCGCGCGTGGTCCGACAAGTACAAAGACCAGGGGTTGGTGGTTATCGGCGTGCACACGCCGGAGTTTCCGTTCGAAAAGGACCTCGATAACGTGCAGCGCTCCGTGAAGGAGATGCGCGTCGCCTACCCGGTCGCGCTCGACAGCAACTACGCCGTCTGGCGCGCCTTCGCCAACAACGCCTGGCCGGCGGTCTACCTCGTCGATCCGCAGGGGCGCGTCCGCTACAGCCACCTCGGCGAAGGCGAATACGAGGCAACGGAAAAGATGATTCAGCAGCTCCTCTCCGAGGCCGGCCAGACCCACGTGCGCCGCGACCTTGTCGCCGTGGAGGCCAAGGGCCTGGAGACGGCCGCCGATTGGCCGAACGTGAAATCGCCCGAGACCTACCTCGGCTCGGACCAGACGCAGAACTTCGCCTCGCCGGGCGGCACGGGCCTTGGCGAACGCCGCGCGTATTCCCTCCCTGGGCGCCTCGCGCTCAATTACTGGGCGCTCGCCGGCAGCTGGACGATAAAGCCCGGCTTCGTCGTGCTGAACAAGGCGAGCGGCCGCATTGCCTACCGTTTCCATGCGCGCGACGTGAACCTCGTCATGGGGCCGGAGGCGCGCGGAAAGACGGTCCGGTTCCGCGTCCTCATCGACGGCAAAGCGCCCGGCGCCGCGCACGGCAGCGACGTGGACGAGCAGGGCAATGGCACCGTCGGCGAGCAGCGCACGTACCAGCTCGTGCGTCAGCCGAAGCCCATCGTCGAGCGGACCTTCGAGATCGAGTTTCTCGATCCGGGGGTCGAGGCCTACGGCTTCACTTTTGGCTGACGAACGCCGCTACTGCTGGTGGCAGACCATGCATGAAAACGCGCTGTGGGCCATCAGGGTGCGCGTCCGCTCTCCGGGCTTCGGATCGCGGAACAGCGCAATGTTTTCCTCCGCCTGCGCGATGCGGCCTTCGAGAACCGAGCGGAAGGGCCACTGCGCGTAGGTCTTCGACAGTTTCGCGTAGGCGTACACGCGCCGGGCGGTTGCGGCATCTCCCTGCTTCACGAGCATGTCGCCCAGGTTGAGGAAGAAGCCCTCGAAGTTGTGCGGCGCGATCCATGAGTTCCAGCAGGCGCGCTTTGGTCCGGTGGTGGTCTCGAGCGCCAGGTATTTCGTGGCGTCGCCGCCGCGGCGATCAAACTTCTCGCCGACGCAAACGTCGATGTTGCGCCACTGGTACTCCACCGCCTCGGCATACATCGGATCGGTGAACGGCAGGCCGCTCAGCACATAGCCGGCGGTGAAGAGGTTGAACTCCGGCCAGCCGTCGACGGACGCCATGAGGTTGAAATAGCCGCGGCGCAGGAGCTTTTCGTCGCCGTGGATCTTAGCCTCCGCAAGCTCCATGCTCGCGAGAAAGCCCTTGAATCGCTCGTCCGTAGGTGCCAGGCGCACCGCTTCGGCGAAGTATCGTCGCGCCAGCGCAATGTGTTCGGTCATCGTCGCCGGCACCCGGTCGAGCCGGGAGCGCTCGCTCGCGAACCATACGTGCGAGAACGCGATGTGCGCCGCCGTCTCGGCGTCGCGTGGGTTTTCCAGATACGCGGCCGTCAGGGCCTCGATCACGCCGGGGAGTTCCTCGTAGCGACCGCCATGCAGCGCGTCCCAGAACCTGTCGTTGGCGCGCTTTGATTGGCCGGCGGTCTCAGCCGCGGCGATCTTCTCCGGGGCGAGCCATACGGCGATCGTGGCGCGTTGCATCCACCCGAGCGTTCCGAGTAGGAGCAAAATGGCCGCCAAGCCGCACAGCGCGATCATCACCCGCCGTTTCATTTCAACTGTCATCTATCGGCCCTATCAAACGCTAGTGTGCCGCATTCCCAAGGAGACCCGACCATGCTCAGCGAAGAGACCCGGCTGCGCCGCACGGCGCCGCTTCACACCCGTAGCGACCTCGGCGCCGAGGCGACCAAGGACCTCTCGGCCGCGCTGAATGTCCTGCTCGCCGACGTCTTCGCGCTCTACCTGAAGACGAAGAACTTCCACTGGCACATTTCCGGGCCGCATTTCCGCGATTACCACCTGCTGCTCGATGAGCAGGCGGACCAGATCTTCGCCATTGCCGACCCGATCGCCGAGCGCGTGCGCAAGGTCGGCGGCACGACGCTGCGCTCGATCGGTCACATCGCACGCCTGCAGCGCGTGCTCGTTAACGACGCCGAGTACGTCTCGCCGGTCGTCATGCTGGCCGAGCTGCGCGAGGACAACCAGCGGCTTGCGGCTTCCATGCGCGCAGCGCACGGCGTGTGCGACGAGCGAGGCGATGTCGCCACCGCCAGCCTGCTCGAGGTGTGGATCGACGAGGCGGAACGGCGTGTCTGGTTCCTGTACGAGGCGAGCCGCCGCGGCGACGAGCCCGGGCGCTAGCATGGCGGCCTCCGAAAAGGATGCTTCGGTCCTCGCGCACATCCAGCACCTGGTCAGCGAGGAGCACAAGCTCTTCGAGGGCGGCGAGCTGACGCCCGAAGAGCAGCATCGTTTAATTGCAGTACAGGTCGAGCTCGACCAGTGCTGGGACCTGCTGCGTCAGCGCCGTGCGCTGCGCGAGTTCGGCGGTGATCCGTCGCAGGCGCATGCGCGCGACGCCGACACGGTCAAGAAGTACATCGGGTGAGCACGCGGGTTTCGCCGACGCTCGAGGCGCGGCGCGCGCAGTCCTTTCCGCTGCTTGCGCCCGAGGAGATCGCCCGAATGCGCCGCTTCGGCAAGCCGCGGGGCTTCGCCGACGGTGAGTGGGTGGCGCAGGCCGGAAAAGTCAACGCGGGTGTCCATGTTGTGCTTTCCGGGGCGATCCGCATCACCGCCCGGGATGGCCACGGCGAAGAGCTGTATGTCGTTGAGCACGGCCCGGCATCCTTCGCCGGTGAACTGAGCCAGCTCGCGGGCCGGCCGGCGCTCGTGGATGCAACCGCCGTGGGCGATACCGAGACGCTCGAAATTGATGCGGACGGCCTGCACGCGCTGCTCGTGGCTGACGCGGCGCTCGGCGAAAAGCTGATGCGCGCCATGATCCTGCGCCGGGTGGCGCTGATTGAGGCCGGCACCGGCGGGCCGGTGCTCATCGGCGATGGGAATTCGCCGGACGTCGCGCGATTGCGCGGCTTCTTGAGCCGTAACGGCATTCCACACCAGCTTCTCGACCCGGCCTCCGACAAGGAGGCACAGGCGTTCATCGCGCGCTATGCGCCCCGGCCGGAACAGCTGCCGCTCGCCGTGTGCCCGAACGGCGACGTGCTGCGCAATCCAAGCGAGGCCGAGCTCGCTCGCTGCATCGGCATGCTGGACGACGCCCCGGAGCAGCGCGTCTACGACGTAGTGATCGCCGGCGCTGGCCCCGCGGGCCTTGCGGCCGCGGTCTATGCCGGCTCGGAGGGCCTCTCGGTGCTCGTCATCGACGCGCGTTCCTTCGGCGGCCAGGCGGGCGCCAGCGCGCGCATCGAGAACTACTTCGGTTTTCCGACCGGCGTCTCGGGCCAGGCGCTCGCCGGCCGCGGCTACACGCAGGCGCAGAAGTTCGGTGCGCGCATGTTGATCCCGATGGAGACGCGCCGCCTCACCTGCGAGCCAGGCGAGCACGGCGAGCCGATTGC
>JAEKLK010000350.1 GCA_019509895.1 Betaproteobacteria bacterium
GTCTTCCTGTCGGTGGTCGGCGCGGTCAAGCAGGACGGCCAAGTAGCTCGGTTGGGGTCCGATCAATACCGAGCACCCGGACCAAGTAGAACCCGCCAACCAAGTCCATAACAGGCTCTAGCCCGGATTATTCACGAGGCCGGACGCTCCAAGGGGCGCCACGGGCTTTGCGGGAGTGACCGTCGCCGCCGTCCCTCTCCGTACGAGGTGGCTGGGTAGAGTCGAGGACGGGCGCGGTGGCTTGGGCCAAGTTGGCATCGCCCCGTTTCCCGTCCCCGCTCATCAAACCGGACGTGCGGATCTCCCGCATCCGGCTTTCCGACTGGCTTCATCTCGAGGCAGACGGTCGGGCGCCAACGTGGACATGGCGTAGCCGAAGCACGCCGAGATCGCCGAACACCACCCCATCGGGATAGCGCTTGGTGCCGCGCGACGGCACCTTGTGACGCCGGACCAGGAAGTGGCGGACCCGGTCGTAGACGTGATTGTCGACCGCCCGATAGGCCATGAGGCGCGTGCCGTAGCCGAAGTACGCGGCCCAACCGCCGACCAGGCGGTTCAGGCGATCGCGCACCTCGTGCCACGCTCCCATGTTGCCGGGAACCAGGAGGTCGCTGACCTTGGCCGTGAGCCGGCGCACGCTCTTCTTCGACGGGCTCGCCCCGAGGTACCAGTGGCCATCCTTGCGGTAGCGGTGCGGGCCGAACGTGTAGCCGAGGAAGTCGAAGCGCTCGCGTCGAGCGTCGCGAACCGAGGTCTTCGCCTCGTTGAGGGCGAGCCCGAGCCGGGCCATCACCTGCCGCGTCCACGCCAGGGCCTCGGCCGCGTGACCGCCGCTGAGGATGACGAAGTCGTCGGCATAGGCGACGATGTGGGCCCGAAAGGCGGCGCCCCGTCCGCTCGTACGCCAATGCTTCAGGAAGCGGTTCATGTAGAGGTTGGCCAGCAGCGGGCTGACGACACCGCCCTGCGGCGTGCCGCGTCTGCTGCCTTTGCCGCCCGTCATGCGCCGCGCCCCGTTGCCGTCACGCTCCTCGACCGGTGCCTTGAGCCACAGCTTGATCAGCCGCAGCACGTGCCGGTCGACGATGCGCCGCGCCACCGACTGCATGAGGTCGCGATGCGGAATCGTATCGAAATACTTCGACAGATCCGCATCCACGACTTCTGTGTAGCCGCCGCAGAGCAGCGCGTGCACTTCCTTGATCGCGTCCGTCCCGCTCCGCTTCGGCCGGTAGCCGAAAGCCGCGGGGTCGAGGTCCGCCTCGAAGATCGGCTCCAGCACCAGCTTGGCGGCGGTCTGCACCACGCGGTCCCGGATCGTCGGGATGCCGAGTGGCCGCTCGCCGCCACCGGGCTTCGGGATCGTCACCCGTCGCACCGGCTGAGGTCGGTACGTCTTCGCGACGAGGTCCTTCCTGATCGCCGCGAGCCACTCCTCCCTGCCCGCCGCTTCGATCGTCGCGAAGGTGACCCCGTCGACGCCTGGCGCGCCCTTGTTGGCACGCGCCAGATCGTAGGCGTGGCGCAGGATGTCCTCGCGACAGATCTTGTCGTAGAGCAGGTAGAAGCGGAACGCCGGCTCGTCCTTCGCCTTGAGATAGAGCTTCCTCTGAAGCTTCCGGATACTGTCAGGTGTTGCCAGGCTCATCGCCAATCACCGATCCTCGGCTCCGTCGCAAGCGCACCAGAAGCCAGGGTCCTTCCCTCCGCCGACATTACCCGGCATCGCCGGTACTATGACCCTGTCCGACTCCCGCCGGCATCGCCGTCCGAGACGGCGTCGAGGGCGCGACCCTCATGCTCGGGCGGGTCTCCCCAGTTACCCGCGTCACCCTTCCGGCGTGCCGTGCCCACTACCCCGGTGGACCGCGGCGGGTGCGTCCGTCGGTTGCTTCCCCGCCACGTGCAGCCTTCCCCGAAATTCAGGCGGGTCGGCGTCCACGACTTCTCTTTCGAGGCCTGCTCAGGCTTCACTCACGTTACGGCCCGTCGGATCGCTCGACCGCCCGAGGCGGCCTTCGTCACGAGGCTTCGGCCCGCCTGGTCGCCCGGACGGGCCGCTCGTCAGCTACCAGATCAACCGACAACTCTCTGGGTGGAACCTTCCTCCACTGGTGGCGCGCGCCATCTGGGCGCACTGAATAATCCGGGCTATCTCCCGGTGGGCTCGCATGAGGGCGAAGGACTTCCGCATGGTGGTCAGGAGTTCATCCGCCACGGCACGACCACGGGTGCCGGGAGGTAGTCGGGAGACGCTCTCTTCCTGGAAAGCGAGACGGTCCGCCGCCTCGCTCAGGTGCCGATCGGCGATCCCGAGATGCTCCGCGGCGTCGCGCCGCTCGGGACGGG
>JAEKLK010000351.1 GCA_019509895.1 Betaproteobacteria bacterium
TGCAAGGCGAAGCCCGGCCGCGGGCCGCTGATGCACAACCACGACACTAATGAGACATTCATCGCCATGACCGGCCGCTGGCGCTGCGAGTGGAACGAAGGCGAGGCGATGGAGTATGTCGATCTCGATCCCTACGACGTGATCTCGTTCCCGCCCGGCGTGGCGCGCCGTTTCATGAACGTCACCTACGACGAGCCCGATCGCGAGCACCTGCTCATGTTCGTGATCGGCGGCAATTCGCCGCAGGCGGAGTTCACTTCGGCCGCCATGCGCCGGTGCGAGGAGCACGCCGCTGGCGCAGGTACTCGATCGGCTCGCCCCCGCCCGGCAGATCGAGCAGCTCGCCGCCGGCCGCGCGCGTAACTCTTACGGCCCCGCGCGCAGCGAGAGGGCCGACTTGATGAGCGCGAGGACGACGAACGCGGCCGCGACCAGCAGCGTCACCGCGGCGATCGCCTGCCACAGCCCGCCCGGATGATCGATAGAGTGGCGCGCGGCAGCGTACGCCAGCGCATCGAGCGGGAAGGTGAAGGCCCACCATGCGGGCGTGAAGGGCCAGCGCAGGAAATGACGTGACACCACGAGCAGCGCGAAGGCGAGCGCCAGGCCGAAGAAGTACAGCGCCTCGAAAATATGCATGTCCGGGTAAAGCGCGAGGCCGTTCGCATAGATGAGCGACGGCGGCACGAGCAGGATGAACCAGCTCGGGCGCAGCCGCTCCGGCAGCGGCGTGCCGATGATCGCGCGGTAAAAAAGGAGCGCCATCAGGATCGGCGCTGCCACGGCCGAGATGCCGAAGATGAAGCGCGACGCCTCCGCATGGCCGAGCGCGAGGCCCGGCCCGGGCGCGACGATGCCGCCCACCATGATGATCAGCCAGCCGGCGTTGATGTGCGCGAGGTCGATGCTGCCCGAGAGCCAGCGCGTCAGCGCCCAGACCTGGAACGCGAGCAGCAGCAAGTAGCCCGCCCACCAAACCGCATCGCCAAGCGCGAAGGCGTACGGAGCGAGGCCGCCGCCCACCAGGAACATGCCGACCGGCAGCGCGCCGCAGAAGCCGAGTTGCAGCGGATTGGTGAACTCCTCGCGCACCGCCTTGGGGAAGCGCACGAGCTTGGCGATATAGAGCGGCAGCAGCACCACGAAGGCAATCACGCCGAGCGCCACCCAGGGCTCGGTGACATACGCGGGCGCCCGCACGAAGCCGGGCAGTGCCGGCGCCGCGGCGCGCGCGCTCAGGCCGAGGCCGGTGATGCCCATCACCGCGCCGTACATGCCGATCGGCACGTCGCGGATGTTCAACCGGTGCCCAGGTAATAGCTGCGCACGAGCTCGTTCTGCTCGAGCGCCTTCACGTCGCCCTCGAAGACGATCTCGCCGTGCACGATGATGTAGCCGCGGTCGGCGATGCGGATCGCCTGGTGGAAGTTCTGCTCTGCCATCAGCACGGTGAGGCCGTACTGGTCCTTCAGTTCCTTGATCTTGGTGATCGTATGCGACACGAGGATAGGCGCGAGGCCCACCGAGGGTTCGTCCACCAGCAAGAGCTTGGGTGCCGACATCAGCGCGCGCGCGATGGCGAGCATCTGCTGCTGCCCACCCGACATCGAGCCGGCGAGCTGGCGCCGGCGCTCGGCGAGCACCGGGAAGGCTTCGAAGCAGAAAGCGAGGTTGCGGCTGATCTCGGTGCGCGCGAGCGGCCGGAACGCGCCGAGCAGCAGGTTCTCCTCCACCGTGAGCTTCGGAAAGAGCCGCCGGCCCTCGGGAACCATGGCGACGCCGAGGTTGACGATCTCCTCGGTCGAGAGCCGCGTGAGATCGTGCGTCTTGCCATCGATGGCCAGGGTGACGCTGCCCTTGGTCGGCCGCACCATGCCCATGACGCACTTCATCAGCGTGCTCTTGCCGTTGCCGTTGGTGCCGAGGAGCGCGACCGTCTCGCCCTGCCCGATGTCCAGCGACACGCCGTGCAGCGCGCGCACGGCGGCGTAGCCCGCTTCGATGCCTTTCACCGAGAGCTCAAGCGCCAAGGTAGGCCTTCTGCACGTCCGGGTTCTGCACGATGCTGGTCGGAGTCCCCTCGCAAATGATCTTGCCGGCGTCGAGGCAGACGATGCGCTGCGAGAAGCGCATCACCGCCTGCATGATGTGCTCGATCATGATGATGGTGATGCCTTTGTCGTTCAGCTTGAAGAGGATGGCGAGCACCTCGTCCACCTCGCCGCCCGAGAGCCCGGCCATCGCCTCATCCGAGATCAGCAGACGCGGCCGCGCCGCCATGGCGCGCGCCAGCTCGAGCTTGCGCAGCTCGACCTGCGTCGGCACCAGCAGGTTCTCCAGCACCGTCATGCTGTGGAAGGGCCGCGGCACCTGGAAGCTGCGCGCGATGCCGCGGCGCGTGCGCTGGTAGGCGGCCAGGCGTGACACTTCCTCGCCGTCGAAAACGATGCTGCCCGACTCGTTTCTGAGCGCGCCCGAGACGCAGTTGATGAGCGTCGTCTTGCCCGAGCCGTTCGGGCCGATGAGGCCGAAGCGCTCGCCCGGAGCGATCTCCAGGCTCACAGCCGAAAGAGCGGTGAAGCCGCCGAAGTGCTTGGAGACGTTCTTTACTTGGAGGAGCGCAGCCATCGCTTGAAAAGACCGAGGACGCCGTCGGGGGCGCCGACGACGAAGGCGACCAGCAGCACGCCGACCACCAGCACGTTGATCTCGTTCGAAATGGTGACGGTCACCACCTGCTGGATGGTGGCGAGAATCAGCGCGCCGATCACCGGACCGATCCAGTGCGCGGTGCCGCCGATCATCGGCATGGCAAGCGCCGACACCGAGTAGTTCAGGCTGAACGTCGAGGCCGGCTCGATGAACGCGAGGTACATGGGCATCGCCGCGCCGGCAGCGCCCATCAGCGCGCCAGAGATGGTGCAGGCGAAGAGCTTCAGCTTGAGCGTCGGCACGCCGGAGCACTCGGCCGCCTCCTCCGAGTCGCGGATCGCCCGCAGGCCGCGGCCGATCCAGGAGTCCTGCACATAGCGCGCCACCGAAATGGCAATTAGCGCGAGGAGCGCCATGACGACGAATAGCATCCGGGTATAGGTGTCGAAGGGCTCGATCACCGCCGGCCGCACCAGCTGCAGGCCGGTGGCGCCGCCGACATAGCGCCAGTTGATCATCACCGTCTCGAGCACGAACGTCACCGCCACGGTGGCGATGGCGAAGAAGATGCCGCGCAGCCGCAGCGTGAGCAGCCCGACACTGAAGCCAAGCAGGCCCGACACCGCGGCGCCAGCGACCATCTGCACGGCGAGCGGCGCGCCCAGCCACTTGAAGAGCACCACCGCGGAATAGGCGCCGATAGCGAAAAACGCGCCGGTGCCGAAGTTCACGTAGCCGGCGTAGCCGCCAAGGATGTTCCACGCGGTCGACAGCACCACGAACTGCAGGACCACGAATGCGGCGTAGAAGAAGTAATCGTTGGTTGGCGCGAGCGCCAGCGCCACCGATAGGAGGAACAGTACCGCTACGCTCACCCAGTATTTCATCGGCCACTCATCTTCCGAACAGCCCTTGGGGGCGCACGCCGAGCGCGATGAGCAGCAAGCCAAACGCGACCGCCGGTGCCCACGAGGCGCCGAGGAACATGAGCACGATCGACTCGGCGATGCCGAGGATCAGCCCGGCGGCGAGCGTGCCGGTCATGCTGCCGAGGCCCGCCAGCACCACGACGCAGAAGGTGCGGCCGATATAGAGCCGGTCGAGCGCAGGCTCCACCGGGTTGACGATGATCAGCATGGCGCCGGCGAGCGCGCTCACGCCGGTGGCGATGCCGAAGGCCCACTGCTTGATGCGCACCGGGTTCGCGCCCATCAGCCGTAGCGCCGGTTCGTCCTGTGCCACCGCCTTGATGGCGCGGCCGGTGAAGGTTTTCGAGAGGTAAACGGTGAGCCCGAAGGTCAGCACCAGCGCGACACCGAAGGCGACCAGCATGCGATACGGAATGCGATATTCGCCGAGCGCCCAGCTCGAGCCGATGTAAGCAGCGCTCACCGAGCGCTGGTCGACGCCGAAGGCGAGGATCAGGCCGATCTCGATGATGAAGGCGACGCCGAAGAAGAACGCGAGTCCGCGCACGCCGGCGTCGGTGCCGCGCTTCTCGAAGGACTCATAGTAGAAGCGGTAGATCAGGATGCCGAGGACGAAGAACGCCGGCATCAGCACGACGCCGGCGACGATCGGATCGAGGCCCTGCGAGGCGAGCAGGTAAGTGCAGTACGACCCGAGGACCATCACGGCCGGATGCGCCACGTGCGGCACGTCGAGCAGCCCGAAGGACACCGACAGCCCGATGCTCACCGCCGCATAGAAGCAGCCGAGCAGCACGCCGAACAGCAGCGCCTCGGTGAGGAGATCGAGCGAAAAGATCATCCGTATATGAAAACGGCGCGGATGCCCGCGCCGTTTTCGCTTGGCCTCGTGCGCCCTACTTCGCCGAACGGGCTTTTTCGAACGGCGTGATGACGTCGCCGGTCTCGTAGTCCTCCGGGTAGACCACCACCTGCCGGCCGCGCTGGCGGAACTGCTCGATGTCCCTGTCCTTGACGCCGCGGAACTGCGCCTGCACC
>JAEKLK010000027.1 GCA_019509895.1 Betaproteobacteria bacterium
TACAACGAGACGCTCGGCCAGTGGCACTTCTGGTTGACGCTGCTCTTTTTCAACATGATCTTCTTCGTGCAGCACTTCCTCGGCATGGCCGGCATGCCGCGGCGCATCCCCGATTACCCGCTCATGTTCCAGACCTGGAACGAGGTGTCGTCGCTCGGGGCGTTCGGCTTTGCGCTCGCGCAGCTGATCTTCCTCTACAACCTGTTCACCACGCTGAAGAGCGGCCAGCCGGCGCTGCAGAAGCAGTGGGAAGGCGCCGATTCGATCGACTGGACGCACCTGCCGACGCCGGCGCCTTATCACACGTTCGAGACGCCGCCGGTCTTGAAGTGACGAAGAACGCGAAAACCGCGCTGATCCTCGCCACCATCGCAGCGGCCTTCTTCTTCGGCATCATCGCGAAGTACTGGATGATGGCGCGATGAGCATCGCGACGGACAATCGGCGCCTGTTCGTCCGCCTCGCGGTCGTGGCCGCAGCGATGTTCGGCTTCGGCTATGCGCTCGTGCCCTTCTACTACCAGATCTGCGCCGCCTGGGGCGTGAACTCGCTCGGTGAAGTGCCGGCGAAGCCGGTGAACACGCAGATCGACCGCAGCCGCACGGTGACGATCGAGCTCGACTCGAATGCGCACGGCCTGCCGTGGCGCTTCCGGCCGCTCGTGCGGCACATCGACGTGCATCCCGGCGAGCTCACCACCGTCGAGTACGAGGTGGTGAACGAGCGCAACGAGCCGGTCACGGCGCAGGCGGTGCCGAGCTATGGGCCGGCGCTCGCGGCCGCGTACTTCAACAAGCTCGAGTGCTTCTGCTTCACTCAGCAGACGCTGGCGCCGGGCGAGACGCGCCGCTTGCCGGTGCTGTTCGTGGTCGATCCACGCCTGCCGAAGGACGTCAATAGCATCGCCCTTTCGTATACCTTCTTCGAGCTCACCGCTCGCGGAGCCAAGGGGTGACGCACGCCGTGAGCGAGCGCGCATCGTTCCTCGACACGGTGAAGACCGTGCTCTACGGCGCGATCGGCGTTCGCCGGCGCGGCGATCACGAGCGGGCACGCATCCGGCCGGCGTACCTTGTGATGGTGGCAATCGTGTTCCTGATTTTGTTCGTGCTGACGCTGCGCTTCATCGTCGGCCTGGTGGTGAGTTAAGGGAGAAAAACATGGCGCACAGCGCAAGCCCCTCCGAACGTCAAGCCCACTATGCGGTGCCGGCGCCCATGCCTTGGCCGATCATGGGGGCGAGCGCGCTCTTTCTCATGGCGCTCGGCGCGGTGTTCGTGTTCAACGGCCGCGCGGGCGGCTGGGTGTCGATCGCCGCCGGGGCCGCGCTGCTCATTTACATGATGGTGCGCTGGTTCGGGGACGTGATCCGCGAATCGGAGGGCGGCAAGTATGGCCACTGGGAAGACCTCTCCTTCCGGTGGGGCATGAGCTTCTTCATCTTCTCGGAGGTGATGTTCTTCGCCGCCTTCTTCGGCGCGCTGTACTGGGTGCGCCAGTATTCGGTGCCGGACCTCGCGAGCATCGAGTCGAACGCCCTGGTTTGGCCCGGGTTCGCGGCGCACTGGCCCTCCGCAGGCCCCGGGTTCGCGGAAGAATTCTCGCCCATGGCCGCCTGGGGCATTCCGGCCATCAATACGCTGCTGCTGCTCTCTTCGGGCGTGACGGTGACCATCGCGCACTGGGCGCTCAAGGAAAATCGACGCGGGCAGCTGATTGCCTTCCTCGCCGCCACGGTGGCGCTCGGCGTGCTCTTCCTTACGTTGCAGGCCTACGAGTACGGCCATGCCTACCACGAGCTCAACCTCAAGCTATCGACCGGCGCCTACGGCTCGACCTTCTTCATGCTCACCGGGTTCCACGGCTTTCACGTCACCGTGGGCGCGATCATGCTGACGGTGATTCTCTTCCGCTGCATCTTCGGCCACTTCAAGCCCGATCACCATTTCGGCTTCGAGGGCGTCGCCTGGTACTGGCACTTCGTCGACGTGGTTTGGCTGGGGCTCTTTATCTTCGTCTATTGGCTATAGCCGGTCGTGGATCCAGCCGAAGTAGTAGGCGAGCATCAGGAAGGCGAATAGCGCGACCGACAATCCGACGCGCAGCGCGAGCGCCTTGAGCGCGCGTGTCGAGCCGCTTCGGTCGCGGTAGACGAAGAACAGTGCCGAGAAGAGGCTCGCCACGATAGCGATGAACACCAGGATCACGACGTAGCGCATGCTTCGAGGATACTCTTTCCGTCCGCGCGTCTGGGCGCTCGCGCTTGCCGCGATGGCGTGCGCCGGATTCGTCGCGCTCGGCAACTGGCAGTCGCGCCGCGCCGATGAAAAGCGCGCGCTCGCGCTCGAGATCGAGCGCGGTACGCGTGGCGCGCCCGTCGAGCTCGCCCCCGGGGCGCTCGAGCCCGGCCCGCTGGTGCACAAGCGAGTCGCGGCGCGCGGCGTCTTCATCGCCGAGCGCACCGTGTTTCTCGCGAACCGGCCGCGGCAGGGCCGACCCGGCTACGAAATCGTGACGCCGCTTCGCCTGCTGCAGTCGGAGTGGCACGTGCTCGTGAACCGCGGCTGGCTTGCGGCCGCGCCAGGCGCACTCCTCGAGGTGCGCACGCCGCGCAGCGAGCGGCGCATCGAGGGCGTCGCGCTCGAGCGCCTGTCGCACGCGCTCGATATCGGGCCCGACAAGGGCAGCGTGCGCCAGAACCTGACCATCGCCGACTTCGCCAGCGAGACCGGCCTGCGCCTCGTACCGATCGTGATCGAGCAGCATTCGCCGGCCGAGGACGGGCTCGAGCGCGACTGGCCGCACCCGGACGTCGGCATCGATCAGCATGAAGCGTACGCGCTGCAGTGGTACGCGTTCGCCGCGCTGGCGCTCGTGCTGGGCGTGGTGCTCTCCTTCCGTCGTGTCGCCGCGCGCTAAGGTCGCGCTGATCTTCGCCGTCTGCGTAGCGCCCCCGGTACTCGCCTGGCTTGCTTATGATCACGGCTGGGCGCCGCGGCGAGCCGCCAACTATGGTGAGCTGCTCGAGCCGCGCCCGCTCGATGGGCCGCTCGCCGCGCTGCGTGGTAAATGGGTGCTCGTCACCTTCGACGAGGCAAGCTGCGCGCCGGCGTGCGAGCGCAAGCTCTATGTCGTGCGCCAGGCGCGGCTCGCGCTCGGCAAGGACGCGGGCCGGATCGAGCGCCTGTGGCTCGTGACCGGCGGCGGACAGCCGGGCGCGCGGCTGCTCGGCGCCATCGAGGGCACGCGCGTTGCCGCGGCGTCCGCGGACCTCGAGCGCGCCTTTGCCGGCGACGTGCGCTCGCACCTCTATCTCGTCGATCCGCTCGGCAACCTGATGATGCGCTATCCGTCCGATGCGGACCCGGCGCGCCTCATCAAGGACCTCGAGCGGCTGTTGAAATATTCGAGCATCGGGTGAGGGCGCTGCGCCTGCTGTCGATCGCAGCGGCGAGCCTCGCGCTGGTCGTGGTGGTGCTCGGCGCCTACGTGCGGCTATCGGATGCCGGCCTCGGCTGCCCGGACTGGCCGCTTTGCTATGGCAAGCCGCTGCCCGCCGAGATTGCCGACGCCGGCGCCCATGCCAAAGCGTGGAAGGAAATGGCGCATCGCTACCTGGCCGGCACGCTCGGCCTCCTCATCGTCGCACTCGCGGTCGCGGCATGGCGCGTGCGCCGCTCGCGCAGTATCGCGCTCGCCGTCGTGCTGCTGGTCGTCTTCCAGGCGACGCTCGGCATGTGGACCGTGACGATGCTGCTCAAGCCGGCCATCGTCACCGCGCACCTGCTCGGCGGCATGGCGACGCTCGCGCTGCTGGTGTGGCTCGCGCTCTCGCAATGGCCGCCGGTGCCCGCGCCGCATATGCGCGCGCTGCGCGCCGCCGCGCTGCTCGCGTTCGGCGCGGCTGCCGTGCAGATCGCGCTCGGCGGCTGGGTGAGCGCAAATTACGCCGCGCTCGCCTGTCCTGACCTGCCGCTCTGCCGCGGAACGCTCCTCCCGGCGATGAACTTCGCCGATGCTTTCCACCTCGTGCGCGAGCTGGGCCGCACCGGCGAAGGCGAGCTGCTGCCGATCGAGGCGCTCACCGCCATCCACTGGACGCATCGCGTCTTCGCGGTGGTGGCGCTGGTCGCGGTGCTCGCCGCCGCGGCGCGCGCGCTGCGCGTCGCGCGCCCGATCGGGGTCGTGCTGGCGGCGCTCGTCGTGCTGCAATTCGGACTCGGCCTCGCCAATGTCGCGCTGGCGCTGCCGCTGCCATTGGCCGCCGCGCACAACGCCGGGGCGGCGCTGCTCCTCGCAGCGCTCGTCGTGCTAAACTTTTTCGCTTTCCGCGGCTTGCGCCCTTCCTGGTGAGCGTCCATACCCTTCCGGCCGGTCTAGCGCAGCGTTTGCGCGCCTTCTATGCGCTTACGAAGCCGCGCGTCGTGTCGCTTATTGTCTTTACCGCCGTGATCGGCATGTTCCTCGCCGCACCTGCAATGGTGCCGCTGCGGCTGCTCCTGGCCGCGACCCTCGGCATTGCGCTCGTCGCCGGCAGCGCCGCGGCGATCAACTGCCTGGTCGAGCAGAAGATCGATGCCCTCATGCAGCGCACCCGCTGGCGGCCGCTGCCGCGCGGGCAGCTGACCGCAGCGCAAACGCTCGCATTCGCCACCGTGCTGGGCAGCCTCGGCCTGTGGATCCTTGCCCGCTTCGTCAACGAGCTCACCATGTGGCTCACGGTGGGAACTTTCATTGGCTACGCGGTGATCTACACGCTGTTGCTGAAGCCCGCCACGCCGCAGAACATCGTCATCGGCGGCGCCTCAGGCGCCATGCCACCGGTTCTCGGCTGGGCGGCGGTCACCGGCGAGGTCACGACAGAGGCGATGGTTCTCTTCCTCATCATCTTCGCCTGGACGCCGCCGCATTTCTGGTCGCTCGCCCTCTACCGCACGCAGGACTATGCCCGGGCCGGCGTGCCAATGCTGCCGGTCACGCACGGCCAGCACTACACGCGTCTGCAGGTGTTGCTGTACACGCTCATTCTTTTCGGCGCGAGCCTGTTGCCCTATGTCGTACGCATGAGCGGCGTCGTTTATTTGCTCGCCGCGCTCGTTCTCGGCACGCTGTTCATTGCCTATGCGCTTCGCATCTACCTCGCCTACAGCGACGCGGTAGCGCAGAAAACCTTCCGCTACTCGATTGCCTATCTCGCCTTCCTCTTCAGCGCGCTTCTGGTCGATCATTACCTTTAGTGTCGTGCTCGCTGCCTGCTCGGGCGGCGCTCCGAAGTTCAAGAGCACGGACATCACTGGCGTCGACTACGGCAGATCGCTCGAGCTCACCGACCCGAGCGGCCGCGTGCGCCACCTGGACGACTTCCGCGGCAAGGCGGTGGTCGTGTTCTTCGGCTTCACGCACTGCCCGGATGTCTGTCCCACCACGCTCGCCGATCTGGCAAGCGTGATGCAGCAGCTCGGCCCGGACGCCGATCGTGTCCAGGTGCTCTTCATCACGGTCGATCCGGAGCGCGATACGCCGGCGGACCTCGCGCAGTACGTGAACGCCTTCGACCCGCGCTTCATCGCGCTGCGCGGCGATGCCGAGCAGACCGCCCGGGTAGCGAAGGAATTCAAGATCTACTATGAGAAGCGCAAGCAGGGTGCCACCTACACCGTCGACCACAGCGCCCAGAGCTACGTCATCGATCCGCAGGGGCGGCTGCGCCTGCTCGTGCGGCACGACCGCCTGGCGCAGGACCTGCCGCAGGACCTGCGCGTCATCCTGAAGCAGGGTTGAGCGCCGCGCGGGCGAGTGCAAACGCCGCCGCGGCGGTCCAGACGCCTTCCAGCACGACGAACGGCATGAAGTCGATCAGGTACGAGGAATAGCAGGCGAGCGCGGCGCCGATCAAGTTGAGCCCAGTGTAGACATACCCCTGCGCGGGCAGCAGTTTCAGCAGGTTGAGAAGAAACGCCGCGAGAAGCAGCGCCACGCCGATCGCACCGATGAGGTTGGCCATAACGAAAACGGCCGCTCGAGGCGGCCGTAGGCAGGTAGAAGCCGCGCGTTAGGCCGGCGCGGGAAGCAGCTTGCGCATCTTGTCGAGCGCCTTGGCTTCGATCTGGCGTATGCGCTCCGCGGAGACCTTGAACTCGGCGGCGAGGTCGTGAAGCGTCGCTGTATCCTTTTCACGCAGCCAGCGCGCTTCGACGATCCGGCGGCTTCGCGCGTCGAGCGTCGCAAGAGCCTTGTGCAGTCCCTCGCTTTGCACCCGCTCGGATTCCTCGGCCTCGAGCACCTGATACGGCTCCGCGCCGTCATCGGCAAGGTAATGCGCCGGCGTATAGGCCTCCTCGTCGTCCCGGTCGCCCTCGAAGGCGAGTTCCTGGCCGGCGAGGCGGGTCTCCATCTCGACGACTTCCTCCGGCTTGACCTTGAGCTGCTCGGCCACCCGCTCGACATCGGCGGGCGTCATCGGCGCCAGGTCTTTCTTCATTGAGCGCAGGTTGAAGAACAGCTTGCGCTGCGCCTTGGTGGTCGCCACCTTGACGAGCCGCCAGTTGCGCAGGATGTATTCGTGGATCTCGGCCTTGATCCAGTGAATGGCGAAGGAAACCAGGCGTACGCCGCGCTCCGGGTCGAAGCGCTTCACCGCCTTCATCAGGCCGATATTGCCTTCCTGGATGAGGTCGGCATGCGGCAAGCCGTAGCCGAGGTAACCGCGGCCGATTGCCACCACCAGCCGCAGGTGCGAAAGCACCAACTGGCGCGCCGCTTCCAGATCGGCATCGTCGCGGAAGCGCCGCGCAAGACGTCGCTCCTCGTCGGCACTGAGCATCGGGAAGCGATTGACCGTCTGGATGTAAGCCTCCAGGCTGCCCGTAGGCATCGGCATCGAGACCGAAACCGGCATAGGCATCGCTGCGGGTACCGCCATGCTCGTTCCTCCTTGTTGGGCCAAGTTTAGCACTCTGTGATTTAGAGTGCTAAGTCCCCCAATGGTTGCATTACCTGCGTCTAAAACGAGAGCGTGCGCTCACATTACGCGTAGTTGCCGCTCCACGGACAAGTGCGCACCCAAGGCGCCGAGCAGGCCGCCAAAGGCGAGCACCGCGGCCGCGTCCGCCAGCCCGGGCGCGCCCAGCCGGAAGCCGGATCCATAGCTTTGGGCAAGCGCGGCGACCTCTCGGTTCAACAGCGCGAGCGCGCCGTACACGAGGGCGAGCGCCAGCGCGCCGCCGAGCAGCCCTTGCAGCAGGCCGCAGTAGTAGAACGGCCGGCGAATGAAAGCGTCGGTGGCGCCTAGCAGCCGCGAGACTTCGATTTCCTCGCGCTGGGTGACGATCTGCAGCCGGATGGTGTTGAAGGTGACCGCCACGAGCGCCGCCGCAAGCACCGCAGCCAGGAGCCAGACGGCGAGGCGCGCTACGCGCGCGATCCGCGCCAGGCGACCCGCCCACACGGCGTCGGCCTGTACCTGCGCGACGCCGGGCAGCTTGGCGAGATCGGCCGCCAGTGGCTCGATCGCGTCGGGTGCCGCGCGTACGACGAGCGCGTCGACAAGCGCGTAGCCGCCTGCCGGCAGCGCGAGCGCGATACCGATCACAAGTGTGTTAAGGATGCCGACGCGCGCGGCGGCGCGCACCAGCGCCTGCCGGTGCTGGCGCAGCCAAGCTCTCATTGCACGCGTCCGCTCTCGAGACGCAACTGGCGCTTGCCGTACTCGTCGATCAGCGCCTGGTCGTGCGTGGCGATCAACACCATGACGCCGACGCGGTTGAAGTCGACGAAGATATCCAGGATGCGGCGCGCCGATTCGGCGTCGAGGTTAGCGGTGGGCTCGTCCGCGAGCAGGATCGACGGTCGGTTCACCACCGCGCGTGCAATCGCAAGGCGCTGCTGCTCGCCGCCCGAGAGCTGGATCGGGTTTGCCTTCTCGCGCGCGAGAAGCCCCACCTTGTCGAGGGCGGCGCGAGCCCGCCGCGCCGCTTCGCGAGGCGGGTGCGCGGAGAAGGCGACCGGCAGCATGACGTTGTCGTAGACCGAGCGGTCGTAGAGCAGCTTCTGGTCCTGGAAGACGAGCCCAAGGTTGCGCCGCAGGTACGGAACGGCGGAGCGCTTGAGCGCGCCGACGTTCTGGCCGTAGACGAGGACGCTGCCGGAGCTTGGCCGCTCGATCGCCGGGATCAGCTTGAGCAGCGTCGATTTGCCGGCGCCCGAGCGGCCGGTGATGAACAAGAGCTCCCCCGGCTCGACTGTGAAAGTGACGTTCCTGAGCGCCTCTTCGCCGCCGGGATAGCGCTTGGCGACCGCCGAGAAGCTAACCAACCAGCGCCTCGGCGAACTCCCGCGCGACGAACGGCCGCAGGTCGTCGATGTCTTCGCCCACCCCCACGAAGAGAATGGGCACCGGCCGCTCGCGCGTCTCTTGCGATCGCGCGAGCGCGATGGCGCACACGACGCCGCCCTTCGCCGTGCCGTCGAGCTTGGTGAGCACGAGGCCGGTCAGCCCGAGCGCCTCGTCGAAGGCCTTGACCTGCGCGAGCGCGTTCTGTCCGGTGTTGGCATCGAGGACCAGGAGTACCTCGTGCGGAGCATCGGCCTGCGCCTTGGCGGCGACCCGCTTTACCTTGCGGATCTCCTCCATCAGGTGAAGCTGCGTCGGCAGGCGTCCTGCGGTGTCGGCGATGAGTACGTCCGCGCCGCGCGCGCGCGCGGCGTTCAGCGCGTCGAACACCACCGCGCCCGGGTCTCCGCCCGCCTGCGCGATCACCGGCACGTTGTTGCGCTCACCCCAGACGACGAGCTGCTCGCGCGCGGCGGCGCGAAAGGTGTCGCCCGCCGCGAGTACGACGCTCTTGCCTTGCGACTGCAGCCACTTGGCGAGCTTGCCGATCGAGGTCGTCTTGCCCGAGCCGTTGACGCCGGCGATCATCACGGTGAAGGGCCGGGCGCGCGACGTGTCGAGGCGCCGCTCGAGCGGCTGCAGGAGCTCGGTCACCGAATCCTTGAGCGCGCGCTTGAGCGTCTCGGCGTCCTCGATCCGGTCCTTACGCGCTTTTTCACGCAGTGATGTCAGCAGCCAGTCGGTCGCCGCGACGCCGCAGTCAGCCTGCAGGAGCGCCGTCTCGAGATCTTCGAAGAGCGATTCGTCGACGCGGCGGCGGACGAACAGCTCGGAGACGGGGGTGTTCAGCACGTCCCGCGTGCGCGCGAGACCGTTCTTCAGGCGCGCGGCCCAGGAAAGCGCTGCTACCATCGATCGGTGCATTCTAGCAAAGGGCTGGTGCGCATCATCGCTGGCCAATACCGAGGGCGACGCATCCGCGTCGCATCGCGTCCCGGACTGCGGCCGACGCCCGATCGCGTGCGCGAGACGCTCTTCAATTGGCTGGGACAGTGGCTCGACGGCCAGAGTTGCCTCGATCTGTTCGCCGGCTCCGGGGCCCTCGGCTTCGAGGCGGCGTCACGCGGCGCCGCGCGCGTGGTGATGGTGGAGGCCGATCGAACCGCGTTCAGCGCACTGCAGACGGCGCGCGAGACCATCGGCGCCAGCGCGGTCGAGCTGGTGCACGACGAGGCGCTCGCCTACCTCTCTCGCGCGAGCGAGCGGTTCGATGTGGTGTTCCTCGATCCGCCCTTCGGGCAGAATGCGCTGCCCGCGCTCTTCGAGCGGCTGGCGGCGCGGCTCAAGGATGCGGCGCGTGTCTATGCCGAAGCGGCGACACCGTGCGAGCCGGGCGGCACCTGGCAGGAGCTCAAGCGCGCGCGGGCGGGACAGGTGAGCTACCAGCTTTTCGCTTGGAGAGGCCATGATCAAGTCGGTCTACCCGGGAACGTTTGATCCGCTCACCCGCGGCCACGAGGAGATCGTGCGCCGCGCCAGCCGGCTCTTCGATACGCTCATCCTCGGGGTCGCGGCGAGCGACGCCAAGAAAACCTATTTCACGCTCGACGAGCGGATCGAGATCGCGCGCGCAGTGCTCGGCGATGTAAAAAACGTGCAGGTGGTCGGCTTCAGCGGCCTGCTGATCGATTTCGTGCGCCATCAGGGCGCCCGTGTGGTACTGCGCGGGCTGCGCGCGGTATCGGATTTCGAATACGAGTTCCAGCTGGCCGGCATGAACCGCAGTCTCTACCCGGACCTGGAAACGCTCTTCATGACGCCCTCCGAGCAGCACATGTTCATCTCGGCGACGCTGGTGCGGGAGATCGCGATTCTCGGCGGCGACATCTCCAAGTTCGTCCACCCGCATGTCGCGGCGCGCTTCAAGGCCAAGCGGCAAAAATCAGGCGCTGCCCCCTAGCGCTTGCGCTGGCACTCCGGGCAGTAGTAGGTCGAGCGAGCGCCCTGCACGAGGCGCTTCACTTTCGTGTCGCAGCGCCGGCACGCCTTGCCTTCGCGCTCGTAGACCCAGTGCCGGCTCTGCGCCTCGCCGGCCACGCCGTCGGTGCCCACGTAATCGCGCAGGCTCGAGCCGCCGGCGCGGATAGCCGCGCGCAGCGTCTCCTTGATCGCCTTGGCGAGGCGGACGCATTGCGCTCGCGTAGCCGCAGTATCCGGTCGCCGAGCACGAGGTCGAAGTGGTCATGCTTTTCCGCTGGCGTGCCCGGGGGTAGCACGCGCAGGCTTCCCGACATCCCGAGATGGACAATCAGGTGTCCGTCGCCGCAATCGACCAGCAGGTACTTGCCTCGCCGATGCACCGCGCGCACGGTTCGTCCGGCGAGCGAGCGCACCGCCGCCGGCACCGGCCAGCGCAGGCGCGGCTCGCGCACTTCCACCGCGGAAATGAGGCGGCCCGCGAGCTGCGGGGCGAGCCCGCGCCGCGTCACCTCGACTTCGGGTAATTCAGGCACGTGTAAGACAACTTGCTTGTGCGGGGCACCAAATATACCTAAGATCGGTCGAAATCCTGATGTTCACGCGCCTGGTTTTTCCCCTTGTAGTCGCGCTCTTCGGCTTTCATGCCGCGGCGTTCGCGCAACCGTCCGATGACGAGTCGGCTCTTTATGACATGCTGCTCGGCGAGATTGCGCAGCAGCGCGGCGATTACGCCCTCGCAGCAAAGACCTACCTCGAGCTCGCGCGCCGCACTGCCGATCCGCGCGTGGCGCGTCGCGCCGTAGAAGTCGCGAACCAAGGCCGCCTCCAGGATGTGGCGCTCGACGCCGCGAAGACCTGGTACGAGCTCGAGCCGCAGTCGCCGGCGGCGCTTTCGGTGGTCGCCTCGCTGCTCGT
The DNA here is from genome assembly GCA_019509895.1 of Betaproteobacteria bacterium. Classification (GTDB taxonomy): domain Bacteria; phylum Pseudomonadota; class Gammaproteobacteria; order Burkholderiales; family SG8-39; genus SCGC-AG-212-J23. Next base: position 11,228 of record JAEKLK010000027.1, read on the forward strand.
CAACGCACGCAAGGTCGACGAAGCGCAGCCGTACCTGCAGAAGCTGCTCGACGCCGAGGGCGTCGACCTCGAGCGCGGTTACCTGCAGCTCAATCGCCTGCTCGCCGGCAACCCCGACAAGGCAGCGAACCTGCGCGTGGTGCGCAACCTGGCCGCGCGCCACCCGGAGATCGCGCCGGCGCATCTCGCGATCGCGCAGGCCGCCACTGCGGCCAACAACGATTCACTCGCGTTTTCCGAAACGCGCCGCGCCGCCGAGCTCAAGCCCGACTGGGAAGGCCCGGCGATCTTCGAAGCGCAGCTCCTGCAGAAGAAATCGACCGCAGACGCGGCGAAGCGCCTCGGCCAGTTCGTCGACAAGAACCCGATCTCGCGCAACGGCCGTCTCGCCTATGCGCGGGCGCTGATGGCGGACAAGCGGATCCCCGAGGCGCGGAAGCAGTACGAAGCGTTGCTCGCCGGCAGTCCGAACGACCCGGACCTGCTCTACACGATCGGCATCCTCGCCTTCCAGGGCAAGGACTACGCGCTCGCCGAGGACAACATGAAGCGGCTGCTCGCGCTTCCGGACTATCGCGATCCGGACGCGGCGCGGTTTTTCCTCGGGCAGATCGCCGAGGAGCAAAAGCAGTGGCCGCGCGCGCTCGAGTGGTACGAGGCCATCCAGGACGGCGAGCAAGCGCTGCCAGCCCGGCTGCGCGCCGCCAATGCCATCGCCAAGCAGGGCAAGCTCGACGCGGCGCGCGAGTACCTGCACAAGACGGCCGAGGACCATCCCGGCCAGGAAGTGCAGTTCACCGTCGCCGAGGCCCAGCTCTTGCGCGACGCCAACCGCACGCCGGAGGCCTATCAGCTGCTCGCCGAGGCGCTGAAGGGCGATCCGGAACAGCCCGAGCTCCTTTACGACTTCGCGCTCACGGCGGAAAAGCTGGAGAAGTACGACGTGCTCGAGCGCAACTTGCGCAAGCTGATCGAGGTAAAGCCCGATCACGCCCATGCCTATAACGCGCTCGGCTATTCCTTCGCCGAGCGCAATACCCGCCTGGGCGAAGCACGCAAGCTGGTCGAGAAGGCGTTGGAGCTTTCGCCGGAAGATTACTTCATCATCGACAGCCTCGGCTGGGTGCAATATCGCGAAGGCGATCTCAAGGGCGCCGCGCAGACGCTGCGCCGCGCCTACGACGGCCGATCGGACGCCGAGATCGGTGCCCATCTCGGCGAAGTACTGTGGGCGATGGGCGACCGGACGGGCGCGAACCGCGTCTGGCAGGAATCGCTGAAGACCGCGCCGGACAACGAGACACTGCTCAGGACGATCAAGCGGCTTCGCAAGTGAAGCGCGCGCTCCTCGCCGCGGCGCTGGTCGCGACGGCGTGTACTCATGTCGAGCTTCGTCCTCCCGAGGTGGTGGACTTCGAGCTCCTCGGTCGCATCGCGGCGCGTTACGGCAAGGATGCCTTCACCGGCAACGTTCACTGGCGCCACGCCGGCGGCGGCGATGAGATGCTGATCAGCACGCCGCTCGGGCAAGGGGTCGCGCGCATCGTGCGAGAGGGCGAGGCGGTGCAGCTCACCACGGCCGATGGCAAAGAGTTCCACGCGCCGGACAGCGAATCGCTCACGGAGCGCACGCTCGGCTTTCGCCTGCCGCTCGAGGGCCTCGCCGACTGGGTGCGCGGCCAGCCTTCACCGGATTCGCCCGCCCGCGTGGACAAGGGGCCCGACGGCAAGCTGCAGTCGCTAGAGCAGCGCGGCTGGAAGGTGGAGTATCAGCAGTACGAGCGCGACCGGCCCGCGCTGATGCGGCTCACCTATCAGGGCATCGAGATGCGCCTCGCCATTTCCGAGTGGAAGTGAGCGACTTCCCGGCCCCCGGGAAACTCAACCTCTTCCTGCACGTCCTCTCGAAGCGGGCGGACGGGCACCACGAACTGCAGACGGTCTTTCGCCTGATCGACCGTGCCGATCGCGTGCGCATCCGGCGCAGGGATGACGGGCACGTGCGCTTCAGCGGCCCGTTTGCTGAAGACAACCTGTGCCTGCGCGCCGCTCGGCTGCTGAAGGCACACACGAGCTCCCGGCTGGGCGCCGACATTGAGCTCGAAAAGAACCTTCCGGTCGGGGGCGGTCTGGGAGGCGGGTCCTCTGACGCGGCCACCGTGCTGCTCGCGCTCAACCGCCTTTGGAACCTGCGCCTTGCGCGCGCCGATTTGCTGCAGATTGCACCGAAGCTCGGCGCCGATGTCGCATTCTTCGTCTTCGGCCGCAATGCGCTCGGTGAGGGCATCGGCGAGCGGCTCACGGCGCTCGATCTACCCGCGGCCTGGTACCTCGTTATCACGCCGCAAGTCGCGGTTTCCACGAGGGAAATCTTCGCTTTCGCGTTGACAGGGCGGTCCAAACGAATGACAATACCGCCCTTTTTCGCCGGGCAGGGCGCGAACGATCTCGAGCCTGTGGTTGTGGCGCGCTATCCCGAGGTGGCAGCGCGGCTCGCGTGGCTGAGAAGTCGGTGCCCGCAGGCGCGCATGACGGGCTCCGGAGCATGTCTGTTCGCCGAGTTTGCGAGCGAGGCCGATGCTGCGGCGGTGCACGCCGAGCTGCCGGCCGGGACCAGCGGGTTTGTCGCGCGCGGGCTCGAACGCCATCCGCTGTATGACTGGACAAATTAACAACTGGGGAGTCGCCAAGCTGGTTAAGGCAGCGGATTTTGATTCCGCCATGCGAGGGTTCGAATCCTTCCTCCCCAGCCACGGCCTATGACCGCGATGAACACCGGGATGAACAGCGCCGCACTCGACCGCCTGATGGTGTTTACCGGTAACGCCAACACGCGTCTCGCACAGGAGGTGGCGAAGCATCTCAACCTTTCGCTCGGGCGCGCGATCGTCGGCAAGTTCTCCGACGGCGAGGTGATGGTCGAGCTGCTCGAGAACGTACGCGGCAAGGACGTGTTCGTTCTGCAATCGACCTGCGCACCGACCAACGACAACCTGATGGAACTGCTGGTGATGATCGATGCGCTGAAGCGCTCTTCCGCGGCGCGCGTTACCGCGGCGATCCCGTATTTCGGCTATGCGCGGCAGGATCGCCGGCCGCGCTCGGCGCGCGTGGCGATCAGCGCCAAGGTGGTGGCGAACGCGCTCACTTCCGTCGGCGTGGCGCGTCTGCTGACCATGGATCTGCATGCCGACCAGATCCAGGGCTTCTTCGACATCCCGGTCGACAACATCTATGCCGCGCCGGTGCTGCTCGGCGACGTGTGGAAGCAGCGCTACGAGAACCTGATCGTGGTCTCGCCCGACGTCGGCGGCGTGGTGCGCGCTCGCGCGCTCGCCAAGCGGCTGGAATCGGACCTGGCGATCATCGACAAGCGCCGTCCGCGCGCCAATGTCAGCGAAGTGATGAACGTCATCGGCGAGGTGAAGGACCGCACCTGCGTCATCATGGACGACATGGTGGACACCGCCGGCACGCTGGTGAAGGCGGCGCAGGTGCTCAAGGAAGAGGGCGCGACCAAGGTGGTCGCGTATTGCACGCATCCGGTTCTTTCCGGCGGCGCCGTGGACCGCATCGCGGCCAGCCCGCTCGATGAGCTAGTGGTCACCGATACGATTCCGCTGCGCGAGGACGCGCGGGCCTGCCCGAAGATCCGCAGCCTCTCGGTCGCCGGGCTGATCGCCGAGACGATCCTGCGGATTTACACCGAGGAGTCGGTCAGCTCGCTCTTCATCGAATAGCAGCGTTTTCCAACCGGCCGAAGCCTGGTCGCGGGCCCGGCCTTAACCAGGAGTACAGCGAAATGGCAATCGAAATCAGCGCGCGCAAGCGCGAGGCGCAAGGAACGGGTGCGAGCCGCCGTCTGCGCCGTTTGGGCAGGGTGCCGGGCATCGTGTACGGCGGAGACCAGGATCCGGTCAACATTGAGCTCGACCACAAGGATCTGTTCCTCAACCTGCGCAGCGAGAAATTCCACGCGTCGATCCTGACGCTGGCGCTGGACGGCTCGAAGCAGCAGGTGCTGCTGCGTGCCGTGAACATGCATCCGTACAAAGCCCAGGTGCAGCACATCGACTTCCAGCGCGTCTCCAAGGACAAGAAGATCCACATGAAGGTGCCGTTGCACTTCGTGAACGCCGAGAAGTCACCCGGCGTGAAGGAGCAAGGCGGCGTGGTCAACCACGTGATGAACGAGCTCGACATCGTCTGCTTTCCCGACGACCTGCCGGAGTACGTCGAGATCGATCTGGGCAACCTCGCGGTCGGCCATTCGCTGCACGCGCGCGAGGTGCCGCTGTCGAAGGGCGTCGAGCTGGCGCTGCACAAGGATGAGAACCCGGTGATCGCCACCGTGGTCGTGCCGGCGCTCGTCACCGAGGAAGAGGAAGCCGCGCAAGCCGCTGCCGCCGTGGCGCCGTCCGAAGTACCGACGACCGAGCAGGCCGCGACGCCGGAAGGGGCGACGGCCGAGGGCGAGAAGGCTGGCGACAAGGCCGCGCCGAAGGCCGAGAAGCCCGCTGCTGCGGACAAGGGCGAGAAGAAAGAGAAGAAGTAACCCTTGGGCATACGGCTCATCGTCGGGCTCGGCAATCCCGGGCAGGAGTACGAGCGCACGCGGCACAACGCCGGCTTCTGGCTGGTGGAGCGCTACGCCAGGCAGAACGGCGTCGTGCTGCGCAAGGACCAGAAGTTCAAGGCGCTGGTCGGTCGGCACGACGCCGCCGGCCCCTGGCTCCTGCTGCCGCAGAGCTTCATGAACCTGAGCGGACAGCCGGTGCAGATGCTCGCCGGCTTCTTCAAGATCAAGCCGGAAGAGATCCTGGTGGTGCATGACGAGCTCGACTTCGCGCCGGGCGTCGCGCGTCTCAAGCAGGGCGGCGGCATTGCCGGGCACAACGGCCTGAAGGACATCTCGCAGCGGCTGGCGACGCACGAGTACTGGCGCCTGCGCCTCGGCGTGGGCAAGCCGCCGCCGGGGCGCGAAGGCGCCGACTACGTGCTCGAGCGGCCCCCCGCGGAAGAAAAATCCGCGATCGACGCGGCGATCGACAAGGCGATCAGCCTCCTGCCGCAGATGCTCGGCGGCGACATGCAGGGCGCGATGAACAAGCTGCATACGGAAGACAAGCCGCCCGCGCAGAAAGAGCCCGAGAAGAAGGAGCCGGAGAAAAAGGCTGAGCCGGCGAAGGCGTCGGAGAAGGAGCCCGCGAAGAAGGAAGGCCTGCTCGGCGGCTTGTTCGGTCGCAAGAAATGAGTCTGTAGCTAAGCAATGTCGTTACGGTGCGGCATAGTGGGCCTGCCGAACGTCGGCAAGTCGACGCTCTTCAATGCCATCACCAAGGCCGGCATCGCGGCCGAGAATTACCCGTTCTGCACCATCGAGCCGAACATTGGCATCGTCGAGGTGCCGGATCGCCGCCTCGACGTGATCGCCGAGATCGCGCAGCCGCAGAAGGTCGTCCCCGCGGTGGTGGAGTTCGTCGACATCGCAGGCCTCGTGGCCGGCGCCTCAAAAGGCGAGGGCCTGGGCAACAAGTTCCTGGCCAACATCCGCGAGACCGATGCAATCGCGCACGTCGTGCGCTGCTTCGACGACCCGAACGTGGTGCACGTCGCGGGCAAAGTGGACCCCGTCTCGGACATTGAGACCATCAACACCGAGCTGGCGCTCGCCGATCTCGAGTCGGTAGAGCGCCAGCTCTCCAAGCACGAGAAGGTGGCCCAGTCCGGCGGCGACAAGGAGTCACAGCGGCTGGTGGCGGCGCTGAAGAAAATACGCGCCGTCCTCGACCAGGGCCGCCCGGCGAGGAGCGCGGAGCTGAGCCGCGAGGAGCTTTCCGTCCTGCGGCCGCTTTTCCTGCTGACGATGAAGCCCACCATGTACGTCGCCAACGTCGCCGAGAACGGCTCGGGCGCGGCGCTCGCTGCCATGCAGGCCTATGCGGCGAAGGAAGGCGCGCCG